>JALENH010000222.1 GCA_022767895.1 Eubacterium sp. | reverse complement strand
CTTTCTGGTGAATTGATGTTGATAGTTTAATTATACCATTTGGAGCTGACTGTTACTATAGATTTGGAGTGATAAAAGAGGTTGCCATGCCTCGCAAACCTGCATAAATACTGAATGTGCAGAGTTTTGCTCATGGCTATAGAAAAAAGAAAAAATGGAGGTAATGCGATGGATAAGCAAATTCTTATTTCGATTAGCCGCGAATATGGAAGCAGGGGGCGCGAAATCGCTATAAAAGTAGCAGAAGATATGGGGTTACCCTTATATGACAGGAATATCCTGGAGGAAATAGCAAAAGAAAAGGGAACAGACCCGAAAAACTTTCAGGATATTGACGAGAAACCAAGAAACAAACTTCTCACCCGCCGGGTTAAGGGCTATTCCAATTCCATGGAAGAAAATCTCGCCCAGATGCAATTTGAATATTTGCAGAAAAAAGCAGACAGTGGGGAATCTTTTGTCGTTCTTGGACGTTGTTCCGAAACCGTCTTAAAAGGAAGAGAAGGGCTGGTCTCCATTTTTGTTACAGGCGAAAGGGAAGCAAAAATCCAACATATCATGGACAAATTCTCAATCTCCAGAGAAGAGGCCATTGCCAAAATCTACAAACATGATATCAGCCGCAAAAGATACCACAATCACTACTCCGATTTCAAATGGGGAGATTCTCGGAATTATGATGTGTGTATCAACAGTAGCCGGTTGGGGCCACAGGGAACCGCAGAAGTTCTGGAGGCTTACATACAAAAGGGATTGTAAACATCACATGCAAAAAGCGGCCTTTTCTCAGCCGCTTTTTGTGTTATTTAAGAGGATAAATAAAACAAACTTATATCGCAAGTTTCAAAACTTCCTGGAAACGTTCTGCATCCAGTGGTACATAATGCCCCACCGAACCGTTTCTTGTGGCCCGCTCTGCCATCTCGCCGAAATGCTCTGTTCCGATTCCCAGTTCTGTCAGAGTAGTCTTCAGATGAAGCGAGGCAAAATAATCTTTCAGCTTTTCTGATAAAATCTCTGCCTGCTGTTCTTCCGAATAATTGTAAGGGTCCACATGGAACACCCGCACTGCTAACTGTGCCAGTTTCCACGGCTTCACTTTTGCCACATATTTCGTCCATGCCACCAACACCACAGCCATGCCCTCACCATGGGTAATCCCATACTGGGCGCTCAGCTCGTGTTCAATGCGGTGGGAACCCCAGTCGCCAATGCGTCCGGTATCCAGAAGATTGTTGTGGGCTACACTTGCCAACCACTGAATCTCTGCCCGGGCATCTAGGTCCTTCGGATCCTTCATCAGACGCTCCCCATTGATAAGCAATGCCTGTACAGCACCCTCAATGAGATAATCTGTCACATCGGTATGTTTCACATCCGAAAAATAGCGTTCCAGCAGGTGGGACAGTATATCCGCCACACCACAGGAAGTCTGATACGCCGGAAGGCCAAGTGTATATTCCGGATTCATAATAGCAAACTTCGGAATGATACGGTCATCCTCAAAACCAAGTTTCCAATGTCCATTGGATAAGATAGCACAGTTAGATGTTTCCGATCCGCTTGCCGGAAGGGTGGTAATCACTCCTGTAGGCAGAACCTTCTCCGGCAGGATGCCTTTGTCAAAGAAATCCCACACATCGCCGTCATAGGGAATGCCAAGAGCAACTGCCTTTGCCGTGTCAATAGCACTGCCACCACCCACTGCCAGGACAAAATCTACACCTGTTTCTTTTCCGTCCTTTACCAGTTCCCGCACCAGTTCAATGGAGGGATTGGGTACCACGGAACCATTTTCATGGAAATCCACCCCAAGGTCGTTACAGATTTGCTCCACCGCAGCATAGATTCCAAGTTCTTTGATGAAATCGCCACTGTATACCATCAACAAAGAGGACACCTTCTCCTCCTGCAGCAGTCTGTGCAGTTCCTTTTCCGAACCCGGACCAAACACGATTTTAGCCGGATTGTGATACTGAAAATTTACCATGTTGCCAATCTCCTCTCGTCTTTTTTACTTGATATCTTTACGCCATGTAGCCGGCTTAAACTCATCTTTAATCCCAACCAGTCTCTGATCAATGTCAATCTGGAATACCGAGTTGAAATTGTTGGTTGCCACCATCTGTGACGCAAATCCCACAATCACTACCAGCTCTTTGTCAGACCACTGCTCCTTCAACTGCGCGAACAATTCATCGGATACTGCTGTTGGGTCTTTGACAAACTGCTGTCCCAACTGAACCAGCAGATTTTCCTTTTCCGTAAACTCCAGATTGCTCGGATCCAGTCCCAACGCTTTCAAATCACTGATAAAGAACAGGGAGCACAGCATGCAGCTGTTGGTTGTGGAGATGGAATGGGCATAAATGGTTGCATCCTTCTCTCCAATCACCTCTACCAGACGATTCCAGGAAGTGTACCATGCCATAAATGCATCATAGGTCGCCGCATCCTGCAAAAGTCCTCTCTTCATGTTGGTTACTGCATTTCTGCCTACCAGTTCCTCGTATCGTTCTCTCTCTGCACCTGTTGTTTCTTCCAATTCCAATAATTTAATTCTAGCCATGATTGTAATCTCCTTTTCTTTTTTATTTGATCGGAACAACTGCTCCGTCATAGGTATCTTTGATGTACTTCTGGATTTCATCGCTTTCCAGCACTTCCACCAGTGTTTTCAGTTCTGCTTTATCCTTATCTTCACTGCGCACGACAACAATATTGGCATACGTCTGTGCTGCCACACCCTGATCGGACTCCACTGCCAATGCATCAGCCACTTTCAGGCCACCCTCAATGGCATAATTTCCATTGATGACTGCTACATCCACATCCGGAAGGGAACGAACCAACTGTGCCGGATCAATTTCCTTGAAGGTAATATTTTTCGGATTCTCGGTAATGTCTTTTACAGTCGCCTGAATACCGGCATCTTCCTTCAACTTTATGATGCCTTCCTGAGCCAGCAGAAGAAGCGCTCTCGCCTCATTGGTTGTATTGTTCGGCACTGCCACAACTGCTCCGTCCGGCAACGCATCCAGACTTTTCACCTTGCCCGGGTAAACGCCAAATGGTTCATAATGCACCTTTCCAATGGAAACCAAATCTGCATTGTTTTCTTTGTTAAAATCGTCCAGATACGGCTGATGCTGGAAAAAGTTTGCATCCAAGCTGCCTTCTACCAGACCGGTATTCGGGGTCACAACATCTTCAATTTTTACAACTTCAAGGTCAATTCCCTTTTTCGCCAAAATTGGTTTTGCCTTTTCCAAAATTTCTGAGTGTGGGGTAATGGATGCACCCACCTTGATTTTTTTCGTTTCTGTTCCTGCAGTCTCCTTACTTTCTTCACTGCTTCCTCCACCACATCCTGTCAGGACTCCTACGGATAACACTGCTGCTAATGCAATTGATAAAATTTTCTTAATGTTCATGATTACTTCCTCCTTGTTTTCAATTTTAATTTATTTATAACTTTCTTTGGAAAGCTATTAACTTGTTAATGTCTGGAACGCAGGGATAATCTAGTCCCCAGTTCCTGGAAAATCTGTACAATCAGAATCAATGTCACCACAGTCACCAGCAAAACATCCGTCTGATAACGGTAGTAGCCATAATTCAGTGCGATGGCCCCCAGACCGCCGCCACCGATACATCCTGCCATGGCAGAATATCCCAGTATCGTTGCCAGATTAATGGCACCTCCCAGCAAGAGGGAAGGTACTGCTTCGGGGATAAGAAAACGAAATATAATCTGCATGGGGGAGGCCCCCATAGACTGTGCCGCCTCAATAATCCCCGGTGGTACTTCTTTCAAAGAAGATTCCACCATACGGGCGATAATCGGAATCGCTCCCACCGTCAGGGGAACAATGGTCGCCACCGTGCCGATGGATGCTCCGGTAATCCATCTCGTGAAAGGAATCAGGAATACGAGAAGAATCAAAAATGGAATGGAGCGGAAAATATTGACGATGATTCCAAAAACCAGATTGACAACCCGGTTCTGCAGAATATGCCCTTTGTCCGTCACCACCAATAGCACACCTAAAGGCATTCCGATGATATATGCCAACACCGCTGAAATCACCGTCATCTGCAGGGTTTCAATTAGTCCTTGCAAAATTTCCTCCCAGATTACATTGCTCATGACGCATCCTCCTCTCTCTCAATTTCCGAAAAAACAATTCCCGTTTGTCCCAGATACTGCAACACTTTTTCAGCCGATGCCGGATCTTTGGGAATCTCAATAATCATCTGTCCAAAGCCGACGCCACCAACACTTTTCGTATTGGCACTGAGAATATTGACCTTCTCTCCCGTCGCCTCAGTCAGATTGGCAATCACCGGTTCCGTGGCAGAGTATCCATCAAACACAAGCCGGAAACACCTCTTGTCTGTCATATCAAACGGATTGTCCTCCTGACTACCCGGAAGAACCAGATGTCTGGCCACTTCTGTTTTCGGATTGGTGAAGATTTCCTTCACCGGACCGATTTCTGCCAATTTCCCATGATCCACAATTGCCACGCGGTCACATATTTTTTCCACCACCGACATCTCATGGGTAATGATTACCACCGTCAGTTTCAACTCCTGGTTTATTTTTTTCAAAAGTGCCAGAATCTCCTCCGTAATTTTCGGGTCCAATGCGCTGGTGGCCTCATCACACAAAAGCACCTTCGGATTCATGGACAGTGCTCTGGCAATTGCAACACGCTGCCTCTGTCCGCCGGAAAGCTGTGCCGGATAAGCTTTTGCCTTGTCCGCCAGTCCAACAATCTCCAGCATTTCCAAAGCTCGCTTTTTCCTCTCTTTGCGGTCCACCTTTGCAATTTTCATAGGAAGAATGACATTGGCCAACACCGTCTTCTGCATCAGCAGATTGAATCCCTGGAAAATCATGGCCATGGACTGTCTCGCTTTCCGCAGTTCCGGCTGGGATAACCCACCCAGCATCTTGTCTTCAAACCGGATTTCCCCCGACGTCACATCCTCCAGACGGTTCAGCGTCCGCACCAGCGTACTTTTGCCGGCACCGCTCATACCGATGATGCCAAAGATTTCTCCCTCGTAAATACTCAGGCTGACATCATCCACCGCTTTTACTTCAGAATTTTTATCCCGGAAGATTTTGGATACATGTTTCAACCGAAAAACTTCTTTTTTCTCGCTCATGCTCCTCTTCCTCCTTTCCTCACATCATTAGTCATCGGCGTCACCATACAAATCAGCGCTAAAGTAACGGTCTCCACGGTCAGGGAAAACAACGACAATGCGTTTTCCCGGTTCTTCTTTTGCCAGTTTGATGGCTGCCACCAGTGCCGCTCCGGAAGAAGTCCCTGCAAAAATCCCTTCCTTCTCTGCCAGGCGGCGGGAAGCAGCAAAGGCTTCCCCATCGGATATTTTATAAACCCGGTCAACCAGGTTGATATCCATGGTATCCGCAATAAAATCATTGCCGATTCCTTCTATGTTGTAATCACCATGCTCTCCTCCTCCTATGGTAGAACCAATGGGGTCTGCCAGAACACCCTGGATACTGGAATCCTGCTCCTTTAAGTAGCGGAGCACGCCGGTAAAGGTCCCTCCGCTGCCGGCCCCCAGTACCACATAATCAATCTGTCCATCCATATCCCTGTAAATCTCCGGCCCCGTTGTCTCATAGTGAGCTTTCGGATTGCTGGGATTGGTGAACTGCCCCAGAGAGATGGCACCCGGGATTTCCTGTTTCAGTTCCTCCGCTTTTGCCACGGCTCCCTGCATCCCCAGTTCTCTGGGGGTATTGATAATCTCTGCTCCCAGCGCTCTCATTAACTGCTGCTTTTCTATCGAAAACTTGGTCGGCACCACGAAGATTACACGGTATCCTCGGTTCAAGGCGGCAAAAGCAATGCCAATACCGGTATTTCCCGCCGTTCCTTCGATAATGGTGCTGCCCGGACGCAAAAGTCCTTTTTCCTCGGCATCCCAAATCATATACTGGCCGACACGGTCCTTTACGCTGCCACCGGGATTCCACAATTCCAGCTTGGCATAAATCTCGGAGGGAAGGTTTTCCTCCACATGGGACAATCGGACAAGCGGCGTATTTCCTATAAGTTCCTGCATAGATTCATATACTTTCATAGGAAACCTCCTTTCACATTCGGGAGGCTATGATAGCCTGCTCCAAATCTTCCTGAAGTTCCTGTGCATCCTCAATTCCTACCGACAGCCGAATCAAACCTTCCGTGATGCCGACCTCGTCGCGGATTTCTTTCGGAATCGCGGCATGGGTCATGGACGCCGGATGGCATACCAGCGATTCCACACCTCCCAGGCTTTCTGCCAGACTAATCAGATTCAGACTGCGGAAGAAATCCTGAACATCATGTCCCTCCGTCAATTCAAAGGAAATCATGGCTCCTCCGTTCTTTGCCTGCCTGCGATTCACCTCATAGCCCGGATGCGTGGATAAGCCCGGATAGTAAACCTTCTTCACATCCGGATGCTGTACCAAAAAGTCAGCCAGCTTTTCCGCATTTTCCACATGACGGTCAAGGCGTACGCCCAGTGTTTTGATTCCCCGGATTAGCAGGAAGGAATCAAAGGGCTGCAACACGCCGCCGGTGGAATTCTGAATAAAGGCCAGACGCTCTGCCAGAGAATCATCATTAACAACTACCAGCCCTGCCACTAAATCACTGTGCCCCCCCAGATATTTCGTAGCACTGTGAATGACAATGTCCACTCCCAGTTCAATCGGTCTCTGTAAATACGGAGTGTAAAAGGTATTGTCAACAATGGATAAAATCTTTTTCTTTTTCGCGATTTCTGACACTGCCTTGATATCCGTAATTCCAAGCAGCGGATTGGTCGGCGTCTCAATGTAAATCGCTTTCACTGTGTCATCTATGGCATCCTCTACTGCTTTGGTATCTGTGGTATCCACCAGCCGGAACCCAATCCCGAAATTCTTAAAAACCTTGTCTAACACCCGGAAGGTTCCTCCATATACATTGTCTGACAGAACCAGGTTATCTCCAGTCCGAAACAGACTCAGCACAGCTGTAATGGCTGCCAGACCGGAGGCAAAAGCAAATCCTGCCGTTCCACTTTCCAGTTCGGCAATCAATGCCTCCAGTGCCGCTCTGGTCGGATTGCCGGTACGGGAATATTCATATCCCTTATGTACGCCCGGCACCTCCTGCTCATAGGTGGATGTTTGGTAAATCGGAACGTTTACCGATCCTGTCAGCGCATCGCCGTAAATGCCTCCATGTATCAATTTTGTATTTATGCTTGTATGTTTACTCATCGTTCATATCTCCAATCATTTTCAATTGAAACTCTTTTTACACAATTTTTTTAACATGAAAAAAGCAGGTTACTGCATTTTCATGGCAGCACCTGCTTGCTTGTATTTTAACAATCAGGAACAATGCGCATGAAAACGCCTTATCTCTCTGCACATTTTACTGCAACAGCAACACATCTCATCCATCCTGTAAACCTTAGTCATTTTCATCGCGCTCTCTCCTTCCTTTATTTCATAGTAACTCGATAGGTTTAATAGGATTATAGTGCAGACTGTTCCTTTTGTCAATAGTTTAGCTCATATAGAAAATACATAGGTGGTTATAGGTGTAGGCTATAACCCGAAGGTGCTCGAATCCTGCCTTCGCGTTCCTGCGTCTTGCCTCCGGCAATCCGCACGCGCGCATTCGTTGAATGCACGCTTTATAATAAAAAATGCCCACTTTGCAAATAAATTTGCCAGTGGACACTTTTTATTATTATTCGAACGCTCAACTTATTGCGATCACGATTATTTAAGAGTAACTTTAGCGCCTTCAGCCTCGAGTTTCTCTTTGATTTCCTCAGCTTCTTCTTTGGATGCGCCCTCTTTAACAACTTTAGGAGCACCGTCTACAACTTCTTTTGCTTCCTTCAGTCCAAGACCAGTTACCTCGCGTACTACTTTGATAACCTTAACCTTTGCTGCGCCAACCTCTGTCAGCTCTACGTCGAACTCGTCTTTCTCAGCTGCGCCGCCTGCTGCGTCACCGCCTGCTGCTGCTACAACTACGCCTGCTGCTGCAGATACGCCGAATTCTTCCTCACATGCTTTTACTAAATCATTCAATTCCATTACGCTCATCTCTTTGATAGCGTCGATAAATTCCTGTGTTGTCATTTTGTTTTCCTCCATTCAAATTTCAATAATAATAATTTCTTACTCTGCTGCCGCTTCACCCTGGGCTTCTGCAATCTGTTTAACCACACGGGCGAAGTTGGTAATCGGTGACTGCAAGCTTCCAAGCAATTTGGAAATAAGCTCGTCCTTGGATGGAATTGTAGCGAGAACCTTCACGCCGGCCTCATCATAGTACTCACCATCCACTACTCCGCTCTTGATCTGAAGAGCCTCTGCTTCTTTGGAGAATTTGTTCAAAATTCTTGCCGGAGCAGTCTCATCCTCAATACCAAATGCGATAGCTGTAGGGCCTTCCAAGTCTTTGTCAAGCTGTGCGTAGTCTGTACCGTCGAACGCCAAGCGAAGCATTGTATTCTTGTATACCTTGTATACTACACCAGCTTCTCTTAACTCTTTACGAAGTCTTGTGTCCTGCTCAACAGTCAATCCGCGATAATCAACCAGAACAACTGATTTAGCATCTGACACATAGCCTTTGATCTCATCAACGATCGGTGCCTTCAATTCGACTTTAGCCATGATTTGTTACCTCCTTGTTATAGTCAGCAAATGCTGCCATATAATCTGCCGGAGATCTCTATCTGAAATGCACTCAGGCATTTTCCAAAAGAAAACCCTTTGCCCACAAAACGCAGACAAAGGGTGAAATCTCACAAAAAATTGTGTTAACAATCTTCCTCGGCAAGCGGCTTTCGCACTTATATAGAAACCTATACTTGCTGTCTACGGCAGTTATAAACTTTTGTAAGTGTAGCACAATGCCACACCGCTGTCAAGAACTTTCTGAACTTAACAATCAGCGAAATTATCCAAGTTTCAAAGTATTTACCTTGATTCCAGGACCCATTGTCGTTGTGATTGTTACGCTCTTCATATAAGTTCCTTTTGCACTGGCTGGTTTTGCCTTAATAATTGCCTCCATCAGTGTGTTGAAGTTGTCGGCAAGCTGCTCCTCAGAGAAGGAAACCTTGCCTACTGGACAGTGAATAATGTTTGCTTTGTCCAGACGATACTCGATCTTACCTGCTTTAATATCATTAACAGCCTTTGTAACATCCATTGTAACCGTACCGGCTTTCGGGTTTGGCATCAAACCTTTTGGTCCAAGTACACGACCCAGACGACCAACTACGCCCATCATATCAGGTGTTGCTACAACTACGTCGAAATCGAACCAGCCTTCGTTCTGGATTTTCGGAATAAGTTCCTCACCGCCAACGAAATCTGCACCTGCTGCCTCTGCTTCGGCAACTTTGTCACCCTTTGCAAATACAAGAACGCGAACAGTTTTACCAGTTCCATGAGGCAGAACAACGGCACCACGTACCTGCTGGTCAGCGTGACGTCCATCTACACCAAGACGGATATGAGCTTCTACGGTTTCATCAAATTTTGCAACTGCTGTTTTCTTAACAAGGCTAATTGCTTCGGCCACATCGTACTGTGTACCACGATCTACTAATTTAGCGGCCTCTGTATACTTTTTACCTCTTTTCATTTTTCAAACCTCCTAGTGGTATTAGCGAACATTTCAACCAGACATTGTCTGATATGCGGGAAGAACCGTCAGGTTCTTCAATGCGCTTCTGCGAAGCGCTATGTCTCCCACAACGTCCAAATGACATTAGTTCTTTTTCTTTGCGATAAAATTTTGACTACTCTTCTACTGTGATACCCATACTTCTTGCAGTACCAGCAATCATGCTCATTGCTGCTTCCAGACTACCTGCATTCAGGTCAGGCATCTTGGTCTCAGCAATCTTCTGGATATCTGCTTTTGAAATGGTAGCAACTTTCTTTTTGTTCGGCTCACCGGAACCAGACTGAATCTTACATGCTTTCTTCAAAAGAACAGCTGCCGGTGGAGTCTTGGTTACAAAGCTGAAACTTCTATCAGCATAAACCGTGATTACAACAGGAATAATCATACCTTCCTGTCCCTG
This sequence comes from Eubacterium sp., assembly GCA_022767895.1. Taxonomy (GTDB): domain Bacteria; phylum Bacillota; class Clostridia; order Lachnospirales; family Lachnospiraceae; genus Eubacterium_F. The sequence continues at coordinate 1,598 of JALENH010000222.1, read as the reverse complement.
TGTTTTTGCATTAAACTCTTTCGTAAACTGAGCAATATTGATTCCATGCTGTCCAAGTGCAGGACCAACCGGCGGTGCCGGAGTCGCTTTTCCTGCAGGAATCTGTAATTTAATATATCCTTCGACTTTCTTAGCCATTTTTCAATCCTCCTTGTTTTTTCGGAGAAAAAATGCGAGCCCCCTGACATGCAGAGGATTTTCCTCCTAAACGATTAGACCAGTTTTAATTCTGAGAAATCAATCTCAACCGGAGTGTCACGGCCAAACATATCGATTACAATAACTGCCATCTGTTTTGCCGGATGAACTTCCTGAACAACACCATTGGTATCCTGCCATACTCCCTCTGTGACAATAACATGATCCCCAATGGAAAACGGAGAAGCTTCTGCCTCTGCCAGAAATCCCATATTCGTAATCTCCTCTTCAGTAAGAGGCACCGGCTTTGATCCCGGTCCTACGAATCCTGTCACGCCACGTGTGTTTCGCACAACATACCAAGTCTGGTCGTTCATAATCATATTAATCAGAACATAGGCGGGAAACATTTTCTTCTGAACCTGCTTCTTCTCACCATTCTTCTCTTCCACGACAGTCTGCAGTGGAATCATAACTTCCAGAATCTGATCCTGCAGATTGCGGTTCTCGATTGTCTTCTCAATATCTGCTTTTACCTTATTCTCATAACCAGAATAAGTATGAACTACATACCATTTTGCTTCTTCCGCCATAGCAACCTCCTATGAAACAATGTGAAGTGCGGTCAATCCCAGACGAATCGCCCAGTCAACACCGGCAATGAGTACGCCAAGTAAAACAGATACTACTATTACCAATGCAGATTGTTTCACAAGGTCTTCTTTCTTTGGCCAGGTGCACTTCTTGAACTCACTCTTTACACTTTTAAAGAAGCCAGGTTTCGAAGTCTTTTCTGCTTCGCTCATGTGACACACATCCTTTCCGAAACATCACACGGACTACTTAGTCTCCTTGTGTAATGTGTGTTTCTTGCAAAATCTACAATATTTCTTTGTTTCCATTCTGTCCGGATGGTTCTTCTTATCTTTGGTCATGTTGTAATTACGCTGTTTGCATTCTGTACATTCCAAAGTAATCTTAGTACGCATCTTGTCACCTCCGTGAAATTATTTTTCGTCCATATCGCGTAATCACGCGGATGGAGCATATTTGCCGTAAAAACGGCGAGTCAAAATTTTAGGCATAAAAAAAAGACCTAATTCATCGCTCAATTACTATAACACAGGCAACGGGTCCTCGTCAACATGTTTTTTACCAAAATAGAGAGTTCCTGCCAGAAAACAAAATACCTTTCATTTATTAGGAGATTGCTCTCATATAAAATGGAAGGTATTTCATTTTTACTATAGAGTTTCTTCTTATAAGAAAGGTCATTCACCTCGAGGTTGATTTGACACCACCAAGCAGGTCATGTTCACTTCCAGCACTGTTCCAATTCACGCTCCGCTTCTTCCTCCGAAATGGAAAAACCCTTCATAATCCTTTGTCTGGTTTCCTGACGAGACACTTGATCCTCCTGACAGTTAAAAATCAACACACGGATGCCCTGCTCAATTCCC
>JALENH010000197.1 GCA_022767895.1 Eubacterium sp. | reverse complement strand
GACGACGAGGTAGATAGGTCCGAGGTGGAAGTGCAGTAATGTATGTAGCTGACGGATACTAATAGGTCGAAGGCTTGACCTTGTTGGTTCAGAGAGATGAAAGGTTACAGTGTGTAGTTTTGAAGGTACTAAAAAGTATCTTTTACGAATGTTATTCGTAATTATTCCTCGATAGCTCAATGGTAGAGCACTCGGCTGTTAACCGAGTTGTTGTAGGTTCGAGCCCTACTCGGGGAGTTTCGTATTAAGTGCTTGATAATACGATGAATTAGACTCGATGTTCGCGAAACGGACACGTGTAGCTGCGTGGAGCAGAAATATGGCCCCTTGGTCAAGCGGTTAAGACATCGCCCTTTCACGGCGGTAACACGGGTTCGATTCCCGTAGGGGTCACTAGCCTATTGGAAGAGCTGGTTTTTTGTCACAGAAGCAAGATAATCTGCATACAATAGGATATGGCGACTTAGCCAAGTGGTAAGGCATGGGACTGCAACTCCCTGATCATCGGTTCAAATCCGTTAGTCGCCTCTTATAGAAGACTCTGGTTGATATATATCGACCAGAGTCTTTTTGATGCGCAACGGAAAGTGGAGAGCTAAATCATGCCCACCGGCTTAGCCGGTGGGTTATTTGTAACTATGATACATGAAAAAAGACTGTTGCCGAAGCAACAGTCTTTTTAGCGTTCTCATTACTTACAATTAAGCAAGTTTGATTACACATTTCTGAACAGTGATGGAATCTCCGTCTTTGTATGGAGAAGTATCCTTCATGTTCGGGATGTACATCATGATTGGGTAATTAGCACCTGTATCTTTATCTGTATCACCATTTACAGCGTTCTTAGGAATTGTAAATGTGAAGTTGAAGGTGTAAGACTTACCCTTCTTCATCTGCTTTGTTACAAACTTGCAGTGTTTATGTGCCTTATCCTTTCTTACTTTTGCACTCAGTTTCTTAGCAGAAACATGAAGAGCCCATGGATATGCACCAGTGTCGCCACCCTTAGTATAGTTGAAGCATACACCCATCTCTGGAAGAGTACGTTTACCAGAGTTCTTTACTTTCAGGGAGATGCTCAGTTTACGTCCACGGTAGTCTGGAGAGATGTATGTCTTCTCACCCCAGAATGTAGCGTCACACAGCCAAATACGGAAAGAGTTATATTTGAACTCAGAGTAGTCAGCTTTGTAAGGTGGGTGGTTGTCAGGGTTTGTAGATTTAGCGAAGTTGTAAATTACAGTACCCTTCTTAGCGGTTTTAACGCTTACTTTGCAAGTCTGTTTTTTGCCACCTGCTGTAGCAGTAATTGTTGCAGTACCTTTTTTGATACCAAGTACTTTGATGGACTTGCCTTTTGTTTTCTGGCAATGTGCAATGTTGTCATTGCTGGAAGTCCAAGTTGCGCTTGCGCCAGCGTTCAACTTAATCTCTTTACCCTGGACAACAGTAGCCTTTTTTTTCAAGGCGGCGCTTGCTGTGTTATCACTTGCTACAGTAGCAGTGGTAACAGCCATAGCTGCAACTAAAGCAACAGCTACAACTTTCTTTGAAATTTTAGCGAACATTTCAAATTCCTCCTTTTTTAATATTAAAATGTTTTTTTGCTTTTTGTGAAAAAACAACAAAAAACAAATCGCTTTGCGTGGATATATTATATCATTTTCATATATTAAAATCAAGAGTAAATGTAAAGAAATGGATGCCTATTTTTTGCCAAATATATGCCTGTTTTTCGTCTTGGTAGCACTTGTTTGCGCGGCTGCCACTTCCTGTCTCGCTTTCTGGTAGCTTCGGATTGTTTCATCCAATTGACGGAAGCGTTTTTCGTCCGATTCTTCTTTTTCACGGAAGAGAAAATCAAGCTCTTTGTTGACCTGGTCGGAGACGGTAGATGCAATGTCGGCGGTGAGGCTTCCGGAATTTTCCCGTATGGCATCAGAGACGATACGCCCCAGGATGGCTTTAAACTGAACCATTTTGTCATTGCTTTCAATTTCTGTGTTCTCTACCGGGTATGGAATTACCTGGCTGACAGGAGAAGGTGAT
>JALENH010000190.1 GCA_022767895.1 Eubacterium sp. | reverse complement strand
TTTTTCGTCTGTCCCACAGTCAGTGTCAATGTTTTCTTCGCAAGTTTTGCCTTCTTTGCGGCAGACACCTGTCCTGTCGGCATCATTCCTGCCGCCAACCCAAAGGCAAGAAGTACCGCCCCAAGGCGTCTCCCGTTTTGTCCTATTTGCATTCTAAAATACCTCCTTTATAATTTTATGCTGATACCTTGTATATGCATTTAATTATATATCATATTCTAGTATACTTTCACACCAAAAAACTGCATTATAACAACTTCGCGTTCGACCTTTCCCTTTCTCTCCCTTTGTGTTATAATAGATGGAAAATATTTCAATGAGGTTGCCGGAATATGGCGCGCATTTTCGGCTTCCCGTAAAGAGCAACTGTGCGCAGATTGAGAGGGAACTATGGATAATCGGAATTTCACCCTGCTTACTGATTTTTATGAAATTACAATGATGCAGGGGTATTTCAAAAACAATGCCACGGAACGCGTTGTATTTGATCTTTTTTACCGCCAGAATCCGGATGATGGTGCCTATGCCGTTTGTGCCGGTCTGGCACAGGTGATTGACTATATCAAAAGCCTGCATTTTGACTACGAGGATATTGATTATCTGAGAGGACTTGGCGTCTTCGACGAGGACTTTTTGGATTACCTGGCAAGCTTTCATTTTACCGGCGATATTTATGCCATCCCGGAGGGCACGGTGATTTTTCCCCGGGAACCCTTGGTAAAAGTGGTGGCTCCGATTCTGGAGGCACAGCTGGTGGAGACGGCAATTCTGAATCTGATTAACCACCAGAGCCTGATTGCCACGAAGGCAGCACGGGTATGCTATGCTGCCAGAGGCGGCGCTGTGATGGAATTCGGTCTGCGCCGGGCCCAGGGTCCGGATGCCGGTACCTTCGGTGCAAGAGCGGCTGTCATCGGTGGCTGCATCGGGACAAGCAATGTCATCTGCGCCAAGGAGTACGATATCCCGGCTCTCGGCACCCACGCCCACAGCTGGATTATGAGTTTCGGCGATGAGCTGACGGCTTTCCGCAAATACGCCGACCTCTACCCCAACAACACCACACTTTTAGTGGATACTTATGATACGCTCCGCTCCGGTGTTCCCCACGCCATCCAGGTTTTCCAGGAATTGCGGGATAAGAACCAGATGCCGAAAAAATACGGCATCCGCCTGGACAGTGGAGATCTCGCTTACCTCTCGAAAAAAGCCCGCAAAATGTTGGACGATGCCGGTTTCCCGGAGGCAGAAATTTGTGCTTCCAGTGATTTGGACGAATACCTGATTGATTCTCTCCTCTCCCAGGGTGCCTGCATCAATTCCTGGGGCGTCGGCACAAATCTGATTACTTCGAAGAACACACCGGCTTTCGGTGGTGTCTACAAGCTGGCCGCTGTGGAGAAAGACGGAAAAATGATTCCGAAAATCAAACGCTCCGAACACCCTGCCAAGATTACCAATCCTGGCAACAAGACGGTATACCGGATTTACGACAAGGAATCGGGCAAAATCCGCGCCGACTATATTACACTGGCTGATGAAACCTTTGACGAAAAGGATGACCTTCTTCTTTTCGACCCAAATGCCACCTGGAAAAAAACACGTCTGGAGGGCGGTTCCTATGTAATGAAGGAAATTTTAGTCCCGGTATTCAAAAACGGACAGTGCGTGTATGAATCTCCTTCGGTGATGGAAATTCAGAAATATTGCAAGGAACAGCTGGATACGATGTGGGAAGAGTCCCGCCGCCTGGTAAACCCCCAGGAAGTGTTTGTGGATTTGTCCGACCGGCTGTATGAAGTGAAGAAGGGGTTGTTGAATCAGGTGACGGAAGGATAGATGCCAATTATTCGTTTCAGGCCGTAATTTTGCTGAATCTATCGGAGGAAATTCCGCCTAAATTCGAAAATATTAAAATAAGTCCATAAAATCAATTCTGGTTTACGGACTTATTTTAATATTGCCTTAACACCTTAACAAAAGACTTTACACCTTGTTGACTGTTACGATTCCATTTTACTCTTCTAATGCTTTTTCAATGCGTTCATTATCTTTCTCGAGATATTCTAATGCTTTTTGACTATCGTTATTTTTTATTGCTTCAATTACCAGATCGTTAAGAAATTTATCTTTTCTGAGACCATCTTTATACTGCATATCTGTCGGCATATATTCACCCTCCATACAACTAACCCCCTTTAATATGTGATACCACTATTATAAAAATTGTCCGCAGACGTCACTTGAATATTGTGGTTTCTATCCTACCACAAAGTGACGTCCCGGACAAGTATTTTCTATAGAATTTTCGTGTTGATTTTAGTTAAAACCATATATCTTCTGCGACAGTGAATAGCCCCATACGACAATCTTCCGTCCCGCCTTGCTGCGGAACTGCATTGGCTTACTAAGTGCCATTTTATTAATCATACGGTACATCACCTTATTGCTTTTTTTCAAATAATCCCACAACTCTTCCCGCTTGGCAAGACTTTCCTCGGAGCCCTCTTTAATCAGGAATACCGAGCTGACAGTCATCATCATGGTAAGGTACTTGACCATGTAGTCGCGAAGCTTTTTATTTTTGATTTTCGTCAAATCATAAGCATCAATCATCAACTTGTTGACCTTAATCTGCTGGTCAATACGTCCAATCATCACTTTCTCGTTGACAGACTGGTCATCCCTGCCAATAAAGTAGCGGTACAAATCGGCATTGACATAATACATTTTCTTCACATAAGGAAGTGGATTATACACAAAAATGTTATCTACGTAAAACGTGTGCTTTGGTAGTTCCAAATGGCAGTCACGGAGCATCTTCGTGCGGTAAATCACGGAATGCATCAAAATATTCTGACTCACTTTAAACCGCTTTACATCACTCCACGTGAAAACCTGGTCCTCAGGGAATACACCATCATATCGAATAACTTTATGCTTGTGAAGGCTTGGCTTCTCATACACATAGTTGGCAAGAAGCATATCCACACCGGAACCATCTTCCACGAATCCACGAAGCACATCCAACACTTTGAGGAAAGCACCTCTGTCGAACCAGTCATCACTGTCCAGCACCTTATAATAAAGGCCGGTCGCATTGGCAAGTCCGGTGTTGACAGCAGAACCATGCCCACCATTCTCCTGATGAATCGCACGGACAATTGTAGGATGTTCTTCCTGCAGTCTGTCGGCAATCTTTGCGGTGTCATCTGTGGAACCATCATCCACCAGCAAAATTTCCACATCCTCCCCGCCTACAAGAGCAGTCTCTACTGCATGCTCCATATAATCCTGA
>JALENH010000181.1 GCA_022767895.1 Eubacterium sp. | reverse complement strand
ACCCCTTCTACCAAAGCTGAGATTGGTGACCATGATGAAAATATTTCTTTTGAGAAGAGCATTGATGTTCTGGAAAAAGAGTTCCCGGGCAAAGGAAAAGAATATGCTGAAAAGCTTCGTGATTACACCATTGCTCTCTATAAAAAATGTGCGGATTACGCATTAACAAAAGGTATTATCATTGCCGACACTAAATTCGAATTCGGACTGGATGAAGATGGCAATATTGTGCTTGGCGATGAGATGCTGACACCGGACAGTTCCCGTTTCTGGCCGGCAAATGGCTATGAGCCGGGGCACGGACAGCCTTCCTTTGATAAACAGTTTGCCAGAGACTGGCTGAAAGATAACGAAGGAAATCACGACTGGGAACTTCCTGAAGATATCGCTCAGAAAACCATCGACAAATATCTGGAAGCGTATGAACTTCTCACAGGAGAGAAATGCCAATAAACCATATCAATTATGTTTGGAGGATTACTATACATGGAAAAGAAAACAATTCTGACTTTGGAACAAGTCAAAGAAATTGAAAAGACCTATCCCACTCCCTTTCATATTTACGATGAAAAGGGCATCCGCGAAAATGCCCGGGCTTTAAAAAAAGCCTTTTCCTGGAACAAGGGCTATCGGGAATATTTCGCTGTGAAAGCGACACCAAATCCTTTTATCCTGAAAATTTTGCAGGAAGAAGGTTGTGGTGTGGACTGTTCTTCTCTGACGGAATTGATGCTCTCGGAAGCAATGGGATTTAAAAACAGTGATATCATGTTCTCGTCCAATGTAACACCGATGGAAGAATACAAAAAGGCAAGTGAGCTGGGTGCCTTCATTAACCTGGATGATTATACACATATCGACTTTCTGGCAAATGGTGTTGGTATTCCTGAGACCATCTGCTGCCGCTACAATCCAGGTGGTGTGTTTGAACTGGGTACAGATATTATGGATAACCCGGGAGATGCTAAATATGGATTTACAAAAGAGCAGATGATTGACGGTTACAAAAAGCTGATGAAGCTAGGTGCCAAAAATTTTGGTATTCACGCTTTTATAGCCAGCAACACAGTAAGCAACGAGTACTATCCGACACTGGCTGGTATTCTCTTCGAACTGGCTGTTGAACTGAAAGAAAAAACTGGCGCCAATATTACGTTCATCAACCTCTCCGGTGGTATTGGAATTCCTTATACGCCGGACAAAGAGCCCAATGACATCGCTGTTATCGGCGAGGGCGTACGGGAACAGTTTGAGAAAATTCTTGTTCCTGCCGGTCTGGGCGATGTGGCAATCTTTACGGAACTTGGACGATTCATGCTGGGCCCCTATGGTAATCTTGTTACAAAGTGCATCCATCAGAAACACATTTATAAAGAGTATGTTGGCTTGAACACCTGCGCCTGCGACTTAATGCGCCCGGCTATGTATGGTGCTTACCATCATATCACTGTGCTTGGAAAAGAGAATGCACCTTGTGACCACAAATATGATGTGACAGGCTCTCTCTGTGAGAACAATGATAAATTTGCGGTAGACCGCATGCTTCCGGAAATCGAGCCGGGAGACTATCTGGTCATCCACGATACCGGTGCCCACGGATATGCCATGGGATATAATTACAATGGCAAGCTGAAATCGCCGGAACTCCTTTTAAAGGAAGACGGCAGTGTACAGATGATTCGCCGGGGTGAGACAGCAAAAGATTACTTCTCCACATTCGATTTCTGTGATATTTTGAAAGATATGAAATACTAAACGATCAACCGGGGCCGGCTTCGAGACCAGCCCCGGCTTCTATTATACCCTTTTCTTCTTACTCCATTTGCTGTAATAATTAGTCCCGTTCTTTTTCTTTACACAGCGTATTCGGATATCATACTTTTTCTTTCTTTTCAGTTTTTTTAGTGTAGTCGTGGTCCCCTTAACTGCTTTTTTCTTGAGGTTCTTCCACTTCCTGCTTGTGGTGTACTGAATCTGATACGTTGCTCCTTTTACTTTTTTCCAGGAAAGCTTAATACAATTTCCTTCTCTCTTACATTTCACAAATTTCGTGGCATTTACCGCTAAACTACTCACCCCGGATGCCTTCGATACCATCTGCGTAATCACAAATGTTGTCCTCTCACCCTCTGTCACTGCGGGCGTCGTCTCCTTTGCTTGACTGACTGATTGTTCCGTACTTTCACTCTGCTCCGCCTCTTCTCCCTGACCACCGGTCTCATCCTCAGCAGGGGGTGTTGGTTCCTCCTTTTCTAACACTTTTACATATACCTGCATGGCAATTCTTCCCTGCTCATCCGGGTTATAGCTACTCCAGTCGTAATTATCCGCATCCACAGGGGTAAAAAACACCGGATACCATCCGGATTGTTCGGCAATCTGCTCTGGTGCCTTCCACTCTGCAGTTCCTTCTCGCGCATCGATGCTTAGTGCAGAACCAGACACACAGCTTCCCTCTTCAACGTCTGATGCCTCAATCACAGGCAGCTCCTTTGGAATGGGCTGAACATGAATCGGTATGGTAAATATAACCGTCCCGGTTTCCTCATCATAACCTGCCAGCCGGCTCCAGTCATAGGTATCAGTACGGGCCGGACGAAACACTACCAGTCCCCCGCTATTTTTCACATTAGGACGCACATTTTCATTTACCCAGGAAAAAGTACCATATTCATTTTTTTCAAAACTAAGCTTAGAATCTGCCAGCCGTTCTCCATAGACAATATCAGAACAAGAGGGCCATTCAATATCATCCATAACTTTGGGATTTGTCGTTACTTCCACCTCGATTTCTTTCGTAAAATAACTATCCTCTGACGGAAGAAAAAGCATACTATATTTTCTCGTTCCCAATTGCAGACGTTCCGAGGCATCCTTCCATTCCCATGTCCCGCTTATCGTCTTCCCGTTGTAGGGATTGACACATTTTCCGGGAAGAAAATGTATATCCGACAGACTCTGTCCGTAGGTTCCCTGTCCACGGATTTGAGGCTCCGTGGAAATCTGCGGTTCTGTCTCCTTCACAGTAACCTTGAAAATGCCACTTACCTTCTCGAAGTTGTCATCTGATGGGGTAAAAATCCCCTTTTTTTCCTGAACCCCTGATTCTAGCATCAACTGCTCCGGCTGTTCAAAAGAAAATTCTCCTTGGACATCTTCTCCTGTAATGGGATTGATGTATTTGACAACAGGTTGAACATCCAAAAGATTTTGTCCGGCACATATTTCCAGTGGTTTATATTCTTGCAATTCCGGCACTACCTTTTTCGTGGTCACTTTTCCACTCCGTTCAAAAACCTTCTCCTCATAGGTCAATGGATAATCCGGCACGAAGACCACATCATAATAATTGGTCCCCGCCTGTGGCATCTGCTCCGGCTGACAGAATTCCCATGTTCCCCCGATGGACGCCCGCCAGTTAATTCGGTCTGCAGGTATTTCTGCCTCTTTCAGTGTCTGGCTGTAAAAGATATCTTTTGCCTCCAGACATACATCACTTCCCAGCGAATCGATTGTGTAATCCTTTTTTATCATTTTTCCACCCGCCATCTCAACTTCTCCATTTCCATAGAGAAGTCCCCGGGAATGATTTAGATCCACTGTCCCATAAATTTTCAGCTTCCCCTCCAGCTGAAGTCCATTTTCTCCAATTGTCAGAGTAGCCCCCTCCCTCACAATAAGCGTTGTATTTTCCTTGATGCAGGCATAGGCAAGTTCTTTGGGAATATTAAATTCCCGGTCTTTACACAAAATCACCTGTCCACCATATTGGGAGCAAAACATCAGCGCCTCATCAAGGCATTCACAATAGTGTTCCACCCCACCATTACTGTGGTACCAGATTGCCGCATCCGTATATGCTTTGACATTTTTCATCGGCATCATGGACACCAACAATACCAGCACTAAAACGAAACTTCCTATTCTTTTTTTTACATGATTCATAGACCTTCCTCCTTAATTTGTAATGAATGAAATAAATTGTTTGAAAAATTTGAAATAAGAAAAATTGATTACTGAATTCAGATAACAAAATACAGTGTCTGCTGTCGAAAGCAAAACACTGTATCTTGTGGTTCCTTTCGAAAGGAACCTCATTGTATCACAGGATATTTTCTCTGTCAACCTGTTTTTCAACTTTTTTATGGGCGTACAACGACCGGAATTCCGCTCTTTTTCAGCGTTCCGCGATCGCGGATTACGACATTGTTGTAGGTGGAACTACTCTCCATCGTTTTTCCATTTCCAATATAAATGGCGATATGGTAAATACGCTTATACCGCCCATTCCTTGGTGCTCCGGATCCACCGAAGCAAATCAGGTCTCCTGGTCTGAGTTTTTTTGGATTGTATGTTTTGGAGGCCTTAATTCGTTTTCCCTTTCTTACATAATAACGGGCAATATCCGCCGCAACCGGCGCCCAATTTGTTTTTCGGACAAGATATTTTCCTGCCGCCCGATAGCTTCGATAGACAAAAGAGGAACAATCATAATAATTTTTGCTCATACGTCTTGCCTGGCTGTATTTTTTCTTACCCACCTGCTTATAGCCATATCTCATGGCCTTTACCGCCGTTTTCGTGCTGACAGCCAGATAGTATTTCAATGTTTTTCCATCGACTACACAGGAGATTACGGCACTTCCATACTTCCGTGTCGTCACCTTCCCGGACTGATTCACAACAGCCACTGTCGAATCACTGGAGGTATACACCGGGACACTGGCAGAATTGAGCCCGGATGCTTTCAGCGTCAAACTCTTGTTTTTCTGATAAAAACCATAAGATGTTTTCAATTTCGGATTTGTCACTGCAACTTCACAAGCAAACTGTATGCCGTCCACCGAACCGGTAATCACAGTTGTGCCCGTTTTTTTCGCCTTTATGGTCACACCCGATGTGGTAAACGAAACTAATGAAACAATAGAAGAATCTCTCGTCTGATAAACAACCGGATTCCCCGACGTTGCCTCCACAGTAAGCGTCGTTTGACACCCCTTGGCCAGATTTTTTTTCTGAACAGAAAATTTGGGTTCCAGAATACACACTGGTATCGTAAAGGAATATTTCCCACCATACTGGTCTGTCACATCCACAACCAGGTTCACCCAGCCGGGACCTACCGGAGTTATCACTCCTTCTGAAGTAACAGTGGCAACTGCTGTATTCTCCGAACGCCATACACAGCTCATAGATTGAAATTCGGGAATAGGCAAAGTAAAGGAACCGGCGCCAAGAGGCTTTCCGGGAAAAGATTGCTGGCTAAAAGACAGACCCGCAAGTAGTTCATTTGCCTTTACTTCAATTTCGGCATAGGGCAAAATTTCTTTGCCGGTATCGATTGAAATAATCACTTTTCCAACTCCGACAGCAGTAGCAACATGTTTCTCCGAAAGTTCAACTACCTTTTCCTGACTAAGAATAATTGTTCCCTCCGGCAAATCGGTCAACGGAATATGCTGTCCCAGATACAGACAGATTTCCATCATCTCCTGCTTATCTTCCACATTTTCAGCGGTTTTTGCATAACTCCGGCCACTATTTGCCACTCCCATGACAATCACAAGTGCCAGAACAAGCAAACACCATAGTCTCTTTCTCATACGCTCTTCACACTCCATCCTTTGTTTTTTAAGACTAATAAAGTAAAAACTGCATACTGACAAACATTTCTGTCACTACGCAGTCCTTACTATAAACACTCACTGTGTCAAATTTATTTCACCTCGAGTTTTTCTTTTCCTCCCATGTAGGGCTGCAATGCCTTTGGAATTTTAACGGAGCCATCGGCACACAGATTATTCTCCAGAAAAGCAATCAGCATACGTGGCGGTGCAACAACCGTATTGTTCAGAGTATGGGCAAAATACTTACCTCCCTCACCGACAACACGAATCTTTAAACGGCGTGCCTGGGCATCACCCAAATTGGAACAACTTCCCACCTCGAAATATTTCTTCTGACGCGGAGACCAGGCTTCCACATCGATGGATTTCACCTTGAGATCAGCAAGATCACCGGAACAGCACTCCAACGTGCGTACCGGAATATCCAGAGAGCGGAACAAATCCACTGTATTTTTCCAAAGTTTTTCAAACCATTCTTTGCTCTCTTCCGGCTTGCAGACCACAATCATCTCCTGTTTTTCAAACTGATGAATCCGGTAAACGCCGCGTTCTTCAATGCCGTGTGCTCCCTTTTCTTTGCGGAAACAAGGAGAATAACTTGTCAGCGTCTTAGGAAGTTCCTCCTCCGGAAGAATTTTGTCAATAAATTTCCCAATCATGGAATGTTCGCTGGTTCCGATGAGATAGAGGTCTTCTCCCTCAATCTTATACATCATGGCATCCATTTCATCGAAGGACATAACTCCAGTCACTACATTGGAACGAATCATAAATGGAGGAACGCAATAAGTAAATCCGCGGTCAATCATAAAATCTCTGGCATAAGAGATGACAGCTGAATGCAGTCTTGCAATATCTCCCATCAGATAATAAAAGCCATTACCAGCCACATCCCGGGCAGCATCCAAATCCAATCCATCAAAAGATTCCATAATCTCAGCATGATATGGAATTTCAAAATCCGGTACAACCGGTTCCCCAAATTTCTCAATCTCTACATTTTCCGTATCATTTTTTCCAATCGGCACACTGGGATCTATAATATTCGGAATCACCATCATGCGCTCTGTCACCTTTTCAGCCAGTTCAGCTTCCTTTGCCTCCAGAGCAGACAGCTCGTCCGCATATCGTGCCACCTCGGCTTTCATCGCCTCGGCTTCCTCCTTCTTCCCCTGTCCCATCAGTGCACCAATCATCTTGGAATTTTTCTTTCTCAGAGCCCGAAGATCATCTGCCTTCTGCTGGGTTTCGCGACGTTCTTTATCAAACTGAATCACCTCATCTACCAGAGGCAGCTTGTGCTCCTGAAATTTATTTTTGATGTTCTGTTTTACAACATCGGGATTTTCCCGCACAAATTTGATATCTAACATAATTTTCTTCCTTCCCATTTGTTTCGTTATTCTACGGCAAATTATACAACACTTTCCGATTCCTTGCAATATTTTTCCATCCATTTGCCATGGCGCACATACGCTCCTTTTGCATTATTTGACATTTTTTCGTAAATCTGCTATTATTTTTTAGGACAAAAGCGTCTCAAATGGGGCGCTTTTACTCATTTTTAAGCTGAGGAGGTAACTCATGGAAACTTTAGGAAATATTTTGCAGGCAATTGATGATTTTGTCTGGGGTCCTGCCATGCTGGTTCTTTTAGTCGGAACTGGTATTTTTTTGACAGTGCGCACACGCTTTTTAGGTATCCGGAATCTTGGATACGCCCTAAAAAGCGGCTTGGGGAAAGAGGCACGCACAACAGGCCGGGGCGAAGGTGATATTTCTCCCTTTTCTGCCCTGACAACAGCCCTTGCCGCCACAATCGGCACCGGAAACATCGTGGGTGTCGCTACTGCCATGGTAGCCGGAGGTCCAGGCGCCCTCATCTGGATGTGGCTTTCCGCCTTTTTCGGACTTACATCCAAATTCAGTGAATGTATGCTCGCCATCAAATACCGGGAAGTAAACGAAGCCGGTGAAATGTCCGGCGGTCCCATGTACACAATGAAAAAAGCTTTTAAGCACAAAAAATTCGGCGCTGTACTGGGTTGGCTTTTTGCTCTGTTCGCTGTAATTGCTTCTTTCGGAATCGGAAATCTGACACAGGCGAATTCCATTTCCACAGCCATTGAAAATACATTTGGAGTTCCCACATGGATTATTGGAATTGTAATTACGGTACTGGCTTTGATTATTATTGTAGGCGGTATCAAAACAATCTCCAAGGTATCCCAGGTCGTTGTTCCACTTATGGCATTATTCTATATCATTGCCGGTGTCATCGTCATTCTCATTAACTGGCACAATGTACCGGCAGGTGTCATGATGATTGTAAAAATGGCATTCAGCCCGGAAGCAGTCGGTGGCGGTCTTTGCGGAAGCATTACCGCAGCCATGATGAATGCGGTTCGTTTCGGTGTTGCCCGGGGTGTATTTTCCAATGAGGCAGGAATGGGCTCCGCTGCTATTACAGCTGCAGCCGCCACGACAGATAATCCGGTTCGACAAGGATATATCAATATGACCGGAACCTTGTGGGATACAATAGTAGTCTGCACCATTACCGGTCTCTGCATTGCCAGTTCCGGTATGCTCGGACAGGTTTCCAATACTCCCGTTGTTGCAGATAGCTATGCAATAGAAAGTTCTGTTCTGACACTATCTGATGACAGTGAGAAAGCATCTTATGATATTCAGGAGGAAACCTCTGAACAGGGAACGGTTTCCTATGTTTTGACCCCAAAAGCGGCACAGGAAGATGCTGCCACCATCCGACTCTCTGCTAAAGAAAACGGAACCGTTGTCAAAACGAATGAAAAAATCACTTCTCTGGAAGGGACATTCCAGGATTCTGATTTAAACGAATATACATTCCACAAAGATGGTTCGTATGAGTATCACGAACTTCTCACCGGCGCAGCCCTGACTATCGCTTCCTTTGAGAGTGCACTTGGTACACCGGGAGGCTGGCTTGTCTGCATCGGCATTGCACTGTTTGCTTTCTCAACCATTCTAGGCTGGGAATACCATGGCGAAAAGGCTTTTGAGTATCTGTTCAAATCCCATAAATACAATATGATTTACCGTGTTGTATTCTCCCTGATTGTCTATGTAGGCGCAACCACGGCGCTCAGCATCGTATGGAATTTCTCAGATATTGCCAATGCCCTGATGGCCATTCCAAATCTGATCTGTCTGCTGGCATTAAGCGGTGTCATTGCAAAAGATATGCAGGCATTCCAGAAAGTAATAAAAGCTGAAAAAGCGAAAAAATAATTCATAAAAAAATCCCATCGGTCTCATTCGGGCTCGATGGGATTTTTTATCTTTTAACGATTGTTAGTCTGTTCCATCTCAATCTCTTTCCTTTGTCAGCTCCTGCATCTCAGTAGCTATTTTACGAATCTGATAACCGGTCTTTTCTCCTTCTTCACGGTTTTTCGCACTAAGTTCTTCGGCATTCTTTGTACTTGCTGCCATTTCCTCTGCAACCGCTGACATTTCAGAAATAGCGTCCACCAGAACCTGATTGGCCTGTTTGAGCTGGTTCATTTCTACGGAAATATTTCCTGCCTGATCATCCAGGTTATCCAAAGACTGCTGCATCTGTCCAATCTGATTATAAACAGTTTCCATATTTTCTGCCTGATGAGAAATCTCCTCTACCATTCCCTCAATACTTGTCTCCACTTCATCCGATATATGATGAAAATTGGCAAGAAGTTCTGTAATTTCCACTGCTGACCGCTGGGTATCCTCTGCCAGATTGCGAATTTCCCCTGCCACAACAGCAAATCCGCGTCCTGCCTCACCGGCACGGGCAGCTTCAATGGATGCATTCAGAGATAATAAATTCGTATTTTCTGTAATGGCCTGAATCACCGTGACAATTTCCTGCATATCATCTGCTTCCTTGCGCAGCATGGACAATTTATCCATAATCTGATGGGAGGTCTCCTGCATCTTCTCTGCCCCCTCTTTTGTAATGGCAATCTTTTCACTACTCTCCTGCATTCTTTCCCTGGTCTGCGTAGAACTCTCTGCCATATCACCTGCGGCGCCGGCTATTGTTGACACTGTACCCTGAATATTCTTTGTTACGTCACTCTGACCAACAAGGCGTTCCGACACCTGCCCGACAGCAATTGCCACTTCTGACATAGCCTCCGACATCTCTGTCGCACTCTTCTGTTGTTCTGCCATGGATGTATTAATCTTTGCCACTCTGCCACTAACGTTTGTACTTGCAGACATAATCTGCTCTGCTGCCTCCTGTGACTGTGCCATACTTTCCGCCAATAACTTTTGCCGCTCCTCATTGGCTAACTGTATCTGACGAATAGCAATTGTGAAAAATATGCCGCTCAACAGCAATCCCAGAAACTGCACCTCATATTCTGTGATATCGGCTGCCGCCGTATGCCCTTGTACCATACGCACAACTACCCGAACCAAAACAGCCACCTGAGCCGCCCCACTTACCATAGCACTAAATCGAAAACTGCCATATACGGCCGCCGTTCCAAGAATCGGAACAATATACAATACGGTAACCGCATAAGGACTTCCTAACAGATTAATGAGATAAAACACCACATATGAAACAAGCATGATATATCGGATTGCACCATGGTCTTTCCTTTTTTGATACAACAGCAAAGCCACAATCACCGGAACATCTCCAACCGCCAAAACCGAAAGAATATACGGTATGGTCCGAAGTCCCTTTACCACTTCCATTACATAAGCCAACGACAACACAATCATCGTAATCCCCCAAGCTAAAAGTGCTGTAAAATTCTGCTTTTCTCTCCACTTCTTTTCCATCTTGTTCCTCCCTGTAATTTATTTACTTTTTCTTATTAAGTACAAATGCACACATCTGTAATTATTCTAGCGGATTTTCCATATTTTTTCAATACAAAAAAAGAATTCCAATCTGCGAGATAATTTGATACGTAGCATCATCTCTTCTCAAGTCGATTGGAATTCCTTTTTCATCTTCTGCCTGACTTCACTTATCGGTTGCCCGTAGCGTCGTCCACAGCATCATCCACACCATCAATGACATCATTGACGCCATCTGCTGCATCATCCACTCCATCTTTGACATCCTCTGACAAATCATTGTTGTCATTGTTTGTCTCGTTGTCATTTACATTATCAGTGGCTGCCGGTGAATCCGTAGCTGCCGGAGAATTTGTCATCTCGTTGGTATTAGCAGGCTCATTCGTCGGTTCCGTAGCACTGTTGTTTTTGTTGCCACAGCCTACCATCATGGTGGAAAGACAAATAGCAAGCAAACCAATTGCAACTATTTTTTTCATGATACATCCTCACTTTCTTCTGAAGTTCATTCATTACAGTGCTATTGTGACCCGATTTCTTCTTTTTTATACGTTATTTATTTTCAAAAAAATTTTCTAATTCTTCCGGTTTGTCGATGATGATATCAGCACCATGCTCTTTTAAAAAATCTCTGCCGCGAAATCCCCAACTCACACCGATACAGGGCATGCCGGCAGCCTTTGCCGTGGCGAGATCCACATCCGAGTCTCCCACATAAACCGCCTTTTCCACCGGACACCCCAGTGTGTTCAATGCCCTGAACACCATATCCGGTGCCGGTTTCTTTCGGATTCCTGCGGCTTCATTTTCTCCCAGCGCCACATCAATTACTCCTTCAAAATAAAGGGGATTCAGTTCTTTTACTGCAAAATCAGCTTTATTGGACACAATTGCCATGGGGACACCGCGTTCTTTCAATCGGTTCAGTGTATCCAAAATGCCCGGATATGGTTTCGTCTTATCATTGCAGTGATGTCCATAATATTTCTTAAAATCCTGCAACGTGGAATCAAAAGCCGGATTCTCCTTCCCCTGTGGCACGGCCCGTTCCATCAGCTTAACAATCCCATTCCCCACAAACTGACGTACCTCCTCTAGCGTGCGGGACGGCATTCCATTTTCCTTCAAGGCAGCATTCACCGCGTCTGCCAAATCCTCCAATGTATTTAATAATGTTCCATCCAAATCAAAAATTACCGCTTCGTATTTCATAGGTGCCTCCTGTTTCCGTTTTTGTTCACGGCCATTGTATCACTCCTTTTCTCTTTCAGCAAGTTGACATTTTCCCTTGTAAATGCTAACATCATTGTAGCAATCAAAGATTTTGGAGGATAAGATAAGTATGAAACTGGACAAGTTAGTAGGCGAACGCTTCAAAGAAAAACCAAGTGACTGCGTAATCGAAAGTCATGCACTGATGATGCGCGGCGGATACATGAAGGATGTGGCAAAGGGCATATACTCCCAATACACTCCACTGAAACGCATTTGCCAGAAAATAGAGACAATTATCCGTCAGGAGATGGATGCCATTGATGGACAGGAGGTTTTGTTCCCGGTGGCTCTTCCTGCTGCTCTGTGGGATGAATCCGGACGTTATGAAAGTGTAGGCAGTGAGTTGTTGCGTTTTACAGACCGCAACGGTTCTAAAATGGTACTTGGCATGACCCATGAGGAGGCAGCGGTGCAGCTTGTCCGGGACTATGCCAAAAGTTATAACAGCTATCCTTTTATGATTTATCAGATTCAGACCAAATTCCGTGACGAGGCAAGACCACGTGCCGGATTGATTCGTGTCCGTGAATTTACAATGAAGGATGCCTATTCTTTCCACACCTCACAGGAAGATTTAGAGCGGTACTACCAGATTTGTTATGAAGCTTACAATCGCATTTTTGCCCGTGCCGGTATCCCGGAAGTCGTAACCGTAGCTTCCGATTCCGGTATGATGGGAGGCAGTCTCTCCCACGAATATATGCTGCTGACACCGATTGGTGAGGATTCCATCGCCATTTGTTCCGAGTGCGATTACCGTGCCAATATGGAGGCCGCAGAGAGTGTCATCGAAAACGAAAAAGATGGTTCTGATGAACCGCTTACCAAGGTGCACACACCAAACATTCACACCATCGAGGAAATTTGTGATTTTCTGAAGTCACCTCTGGAAAAATCCTGTAAAGCAGTGGTTTACCAGAAAAATATGACGGACGATTATGTGGTAATTTTTATCCGTGGGGATTTGGATGTCAACGAAACCAAGCTTACAAATTTCCTTGGGGAAGAAGTACATCCTGCTGTTATTACTGCTGAATGCGGTTTAAATGCCGGTTACATTGGTCCGGTGAACCTCACGGTAAATGGAGATTATACGGTGATCTATGATCAGTCTCTCCAGGGAACCAACAATTTATCCTGCGGAGCCAATGAAGAGGAATATCACTATACTGGACTTTGCATGGAGCGCGATGTACCGAATGCTGAATATATTGATGTGGCGAAAATTGTAGATGGCGGTATTTGTCCAAAATGCGGAAAGAAAACGATTCACATCTCCCGCGGAATCGAAGTAGGAAATATTTTCCAACTGGGGACAAAATATACCGAATCCATGAACATGCAGTACCTGGATGCCGATGGCGAATCCCACTATCCAATTATGGGATGCTACGGTATCGGCGTGGGACGTCTGGCTGCTTCCGTCTGTGAAGCCCATCACGATGATTTCGGTCCCATCTGGCCGATTTCCATTGCTCCATGGCAGGTTCACCTTTGCTGTCTGCGTGCCGATGATCCGGAAGCAAAGACTTACGCTGACAGTCTTTATAAGGAACTGCAGAAAGCCCACATTGAGGTGATTTATGATGACCGAAATGTCCGCCCCGGCGTGATGTTCTCCGATGCGGATCTTTTGGGTGTACCAATTCGTCTGGTGGTAAGTCCACGAAACATGAAGGAGTCTGTTGTCGAGCTTTCCAGCCGTGACAAATCCGTACAGGATAAGGTGGCTCTTACTGAAGTAGTTCCTACCGTGAAAAAACTGATGGAAGAAATGATGCAGAAACTGGAGGCCTAACTATGGTAAAACATATTATTCTATGGACATTGAAGGATACTTTATCCGACGAGGAAAAGATTGCTGTTAAGAAGGGAATTAAAGAGGGCTTAGAAGGTTTAAAAGGGAAAATTCCGGGACTTCTTGACATTCATGTGGAGACAGAGGGTCTGGCAAGTTCCAACGCCGATCTGATGCTTGACTCTTCTTTTGAAGACGAGGCGGCACTGAAAGGCTATGCGGTTCATCCGGAACACGTGGCAGTTGCCGACGAAAAGGTTCGTCCTTACACAGCAGTCAGAAGTTGTCTTGATTTTGTCGCTTCTTAAAACAAAGCGTTATCGGATTACAATTTAGCGGGACAGGCTACTTTCTTTGATGCCTGTCCCGCTTTTTTTCGTTTTACTCACCACGAATTTGTGCTACAAAATAATCCTCTGCTTCTCCTTTGGTCATCTTGAAAGGAATGGCCAGCTCACCAAACAAGTTATCCTCTGCCATATGAAGATACCGCTCATCACTGGTCGTTGCCTTTTTACCATTTTTGATGCGTGCCTGATTTCTCTCATAAGAAGTCTTAATCAGCTTCACCCACTGTCTGCTGTCGCAGGAACGCAGTGCTTCTTTGTAAACTTCTTCCCGCTTCTTGTCGTTCTCTACCCAAAGAGTCTCAATCTGATCCCATTCCTCCAGAAGTTTTTTCGCTTCCTTTTTCGTCATGACGGAACGTGTCACAACCTTTTTACTATCTGTTGGTACAAATAATTTACTTCCCGAAGTATAAACCGGAACAAGCGTATAATACGTTCTCTTTTGGTCCGTTCCGATTCCATCCATCGTCTGGATTGCTTCTACCCGGCAGACACCACTATTGCCATGTACCACATAGTCTCCTACTTCAAACAAGTCTATCCATCCTTTCTGCCGATCGCACTACGACTCTGAAATAGTGCATCACATTACTGTCTACTCTATTAGTATACCACTTTTTTTTCATTTTCGTAAAGTTTTTTACGATAGCTGTAGAATATTTGTGAAAAATAGTGCAAAAAGGACGGTTTAACTTTGTGCAAATTGACAACACGGATATCTATAACAACGTTGCCCGAAGTTCTTCTCCGCTCAGCGGACTCAAATAAGCAGGTGCCACATCAAATACGGTTTTGCATCCTGTCATTCCATCCTGCTTCATGGCAAAGATGGCTCTGGCATAGGCAACAATAACAGATGCTGTAAACTCCGGGTTGGAGTCCAGCTTCAGCCGATACTCAACGATATGTGTATTTTCCTTTTCCCATCCGGTTTTTCCACTGCGGATGACAAATCCACCATGAGGGATGCCGCTGTGATTCTTCTGTAATTCTTCCTCTGTAATAAAGTTCACCGTCGTATCATAATCCGAAAAATAATTTGGCATATTTTTAATGGTTTCCGTTATTTTATCCTTATCGGCTCCTTCTTCTGCCACGACAAAACATTCTCTCGTATGCTTTTCTCTCGTGGAAAGATCCGGATTGGAACCGCTTCTGACTGCCTCCAGTGCCGATTCAACAGGCACTGTATACTGCTTGCCATCAGCCACTCCTTCCACTCGGCGAATCGCATCCGAATGTCCCTGGCTGACACCTTTTCCCCAAAACGTATAGTCTTTTCCTTCCGGCAAAATAGCGTTACCGTAGAGGCGGTTTAAGGAAAACATTCCCGGATCCCATCCAGCCGATATCAGGGCAATATTTCCATTCTCTTTCGCTGCCGCATCTACATTGGCAAAGTGCTCCGGTATTCTTGCATGCGTATCAAAACTGTCCACAACATTAAAATATTTGGCATATTCTTTGGTCTGCTCCGGCAGGTCTGTAGCACTTCCACCGCAAAGAATCAGTACATCAATCTGATCTTTCATTTCCACGGCTTTCTCTGCCGGATAAACCGGTACCCCCTCGGTAAGAATGGACACAGTCTCCGGATCTCTCCTTGTAAATACTGCCGCCAGTTCCATATCATCATTCTGACGGATGGCACACTCAATGCCTTTTCCTAAATTTCCATAACCCACGATTCCTAGTTTCATTTTTGTATATTCCTCCTTAATATTTCCTTTATTTATAGGATTTGTGGCATTTTATGGTTTGGTTATGTACCAAAATACGTACCAATTTGAACTCAAACCACTTTTAATGCCGATGAAATCATATCAATTTCTTTTAATTTCTCTTCTTCTGTTGTGTGAACATATAGGTTCATTGTAATACCAATATTGGAATGTCCTAGAATCGTCTGCAACGTTTTAGGCTTCATACCTGCTTCAATACATCTTGTTGCAAAAGTGTGCCGAAGTACATGCATCGAAAATCTTGGGATACCTATTTTATCACACAAATCGAACAGCTTTGAATCATATGTACTGTTCTTTACTGGAGTTCCTTTCCTACATAAAAAAACTTGTTCTGACCACTGCAATGGAATCACCTTA
>JALENH010000205.1 GCA_022767895.1 Eubacterium sp. | reverse complement strand
AGTCTTTCCTGCAGGCCTCGGGATTCCACATTGTTCCAGAATTTCATCAAAGAGCTCGCGGTCTTCGGCAGCATCTACATTTTCAGCACTTGTACCGAGAATCGGAACACCCATTTTCAGAAGTGCCTCTGTCAGCTTGATAGCAGTCTGACCACCAAACTGCACAACCGCACCATCCGGTTTCTCAATGTCCACAATATTTTCCACATCTTCCGGTGTCAATGGCTCAAAGTACAGTTTGTCCGCCACATCAAAATCAGTGCTGACAGTTTCCGGATTGTTGTTGACGATAATTGTCTCATAACCACTTTGGGCCAGTGACCACACGCTGTGCACGGAACAGAAATCAAACTCGATTCCCTGTCCGATACGGATTGGTCCGGAGCCAAGAACCATGATTCGTTTTCTGGTTTTCTTCTGTCCCACTTCAGATTGACTGCCAAATACACTGTAATAATATGGCGTGCTGGCTTCGAATTCCGCAGCACAGGTATCCACCATCTTAAACGCAGCAACAATTCCGTTGTCCAGACGCATTTTACGAATTTCCTTTTCCGTAACACCGACATAACCGGCAATCACTTTGTCTGGGAACTCCATGCGTTTTGCCTCTGCAAGAATTTCCGGGGTCAGTTTTTCCGTTTTTAAAGTCTGCTCCATCTCCACAAGATGAGCTATTTTATCGATAAACCACTTGTCGATTTTGGTAACCTCGTGAATCTCTTCATAGGTTGCCCCTTTCCGAATCAATTCAGCAATAATAAAGATTCGTCTGTCATCCACAATTTCAATACGCTCTAACAACTCTTCTTTGGAGCGGTCCGTATATCTTCCGATATCCAGACTGTCAATGTGCTGTTCCAGAGAACGGAGTGCTTTCATCAGAGCACCTTCGAAGTTGTCACAAATACTCATAACCTCGCCGGTGGCCTTCATCTGGGTGGTCAGCGTTCTCTTCGCCTTGATAAATTTATCAAAAGGCAGTCTCGGAATCTTCACAACACAGTAATCCAGCGTCGGTTCAAAGCTGGCAAAGGTCTTTTTGGTAATGGCATTCGGAATCTCGTCCAGCGTATAACCAAGAGCAATTTTGGCAGCCACCTTGGCAATGGGATAACCGGTGGCTTTGGATGCCAGTGCAGAGGAACGGCTTACTCGTGGGTTTACCTCGATGACACAGTACTCAAAGCTTTCCGGATGCAAGGCAAACTGTACATTGCACCCACCGGTAATTCCCAGCTCCGTAATAATATTTAAAGCAGAGGAACGAAGCATCTGGTATTCCTTATCCCCTAGCGTCTGGGAAGGTGCCACCACGATACTGTCTCCGGTATGCACACCAACCGGGTCGATATTTTCCATGTTACATACGGTGATGCAGTTGCCTGCCGCATCCCGCATCACTTCATACTCAATCTCTTTCCAACCGGCAATGCAGCGCTCAATCAGACACTGGCCCACTCGGCTCAGCCGGAGGCCGTTACTGCAAATCTCATCCAATTCCTCCTGGTTGTGGGCAATTCCGCCCCCACTTCCTCCCAGCGTGTAGGCCGGGCGGATAACCACCGGATACCCAATCTCATTGGCAAAGGAAATGGCATCTTCGACATTTTCTACCACTATACTGGCTGCAATAGGCTCGTGGATTTTCTCCATTGTCTCCTTGAATTCTAAGCGGTCTTCTGCTCTCTTTATGGTCTGTGCTGTCGTTCCAATCAGACGGACATTTTCTTTTTTGAGAAAACCGGACTCCTCCAATTCCATGGCAATATTCAAGGCTGCCTGTCCACCCAGTGTCGGCAGTATACTGTCCGGTCTTTCCTTCTGAATCAGTTTCTGTACCACTTCTACTGTCAGAGGCTCTATATAAACACGGTCCGCAATATCTTTATCTGTCATAATGGTGGCCGGATTGGAGTTAATCAGGACAACCTCCATTCCCTCTTCTTTCAGGGAACGGCAGGCCTGTGTGCCGGCATAGTCAAATTCGGCTGCCTGTCCGATGACAATCGGGCCAGACCCAATTACTAATACTTTTTTTATTCCTTCGATCTTCGGCATTGTATTTTCCTCCTTAATCTTCCATCATTTTGATAAACCGGTCAAACAAAACTTCGGAATCTTTCGGTCCTGCACAAGCTTCCGGATGGAACTGAACTGTAAATATTTTCTTGTTTTTATATTTTAATCCTTCTACCGAGCCATCATTGACATTCACAAAAGCAACCTCGGCAATCTCTTCCGGCACGGATGAGTCCTTTACCACATATCCATGATTCTGGGAAGAAATGTAAACACGCCCGGTCTCCAAATCCTTCACGGGATGATTGGCTCCACGGTGACCATACTTCATTTTTTCCGTATCGCAGCCACAAGCCAGAGCCATCAGCTGGTGTCCGAGACAAATGGCAAAAATCGGCACATCGGATTGATACAGCTTTTTTAGTTCCTCAATGACGGAAGTGCATTCCTTGGGGTCTCCCGGTCCATTAGTCAGCATGATGCCATCCGGATTTGTGGCAAGAATGTCTTCTGCCTTTGTTCTGGCCGGGTAGATTGTCACCTCACAGCCACGTTTTAATAGACATCGGGCAATGTTAAATTTGGTCCCAACGTCAAGAATAGCAACTTTCTTTGTAACAGAAACGTTGCTATCCGTGTCTAAATCCCCGGGACGATAGGAAATAATTTCCTTTGTTGTCACTTCATCGACCACACCCCGGACCGAATATTCTTTTATTTTTTCGAGAATAGAAGATACATCCACAGGTTCTTCTGTGGTAATCATACCATTCATCGTTCCTTTTTCCCGTAATATTTTTGTAAGGGCCCTTGTATCAATTCCTTCAATACCCGGTATATCCTGTTCGATAAGAAAATCCTGAATACTTTGCTCGTTTCTGAAATTACTGCCAAGTCTTGCCAGTTCCCTCACAATAAAACCATCGGTATGGGAGCCCTTCGCTTCCATGTCCTTTCGGCAAATGCCATAATTGCCAATGAGAGGATAGGTCATCACCACAGCCTGTCCTGCATAACTAGGGTCTGTCAATACTTCAAGATATCCTGTCATGGAAGTATTAAAGACAATCTCACTGATGACTTCTTTTTTGCTTCCAATGCTTTTTCCGGTAAACACAGTCCCGTCTTCCAGTATCAGATATGCTTTCATGTTGTCCTCCTTTATTCAAATGCCAGAATCATCTCAGCAGTCTCAACCAGATTGTTTCCGCTGTCCATACTAAGTTTCTGGATGTATTTGTGTGCCTCTTCTTCAGAAAGATGATTTCGTTCCATCAAAAGAGCCTTTGCATCATCAATCGTTTTTTGTTCTTTTTCTGTGCGTTTCTTGGGCGGGTGCTTTCTGCGCCGCCGTTCCATGGCAGTGAGTTCCATATCCATGGTCTCTAACGTGCTAATCAATTCATGGGAATGAATCGGCATAGGAAGACACATGATATTACCTATGGCACATTCCTGCAGGCGAACAGGGGAAGCAACTAACAGCATTCGAAATTCCCGGGGGAGATAACCATACAGCTCGCTGTAATGCATGTCTGCAAGGCGGTATCCACACAGTACAATGCCGCCATCACTTTCATTGGCGGCTGAGATTACCTGAGATGCACTATTAAATGCTAGTATATCATCATATCCGTTCCGATTCAAAAGATTTTTTATTTTTTTTGCGTCATCTAGCTTGGGAAACGCGACAATAATACGTAAAATCGCTACCACCTCCCCGCTGTAAAGTACTGTATATTAGTTATCTCTAGTTAGATTCGATCCAAATATTTCTCAACTTCCCATGCTGTTACCTGTTCACAAAATTCATCCCACTCTTCCTTTTTCTTCTGAACAATAATGCTGGAAAGCTGCTCTCCATAAACTTCATGCAGAAAATCATCCTTTTCAAATTCCATTACCGCTTCCATCAATGTGCGGGGAAGAATATCAAAATCTGTATTTCCTTCCTGCTCATCAATGCAGGTTGGCGGATCAATTTTATTACGAATCCCATCCAGACCGGCAGCAAGGCAGCCTGCCAGTACAAGATAAGGATTGCAGGAGCCATCCGGACTGCGAAGTGCTACGCGGGGTCCCATCTCTCCGGTACTGGTGATGCGCATCAGCGGAGTCCGGTTCTTTCTTGACCAGCTGATATTGACCGGTGCATTATATCCCGGCACAAGACGCTTGTAGGAATTGATAATCGGATTGTTAATCAGGGTCAGTCCTTTGATATGGCGCATGATACCCCCCATGAAATAATAGGCATCCTTACTAAGGCCATATTCCTCTTCAGAATCACTGAAAATATTTTTTCCATCTTTACTTAAAAACATGTTAAAGAACATAGCTGAACCTTTTTTCCCGTAGTTTGGTTTTGGCATAAAGGTTGCGTGGAGTCCATGCCTCTTTGCCACCGTACGCACCGTCAGCTTGTATGTCATAATATTGTCTGCCGTCTGGATGCCGTGATCAAACTTGAAATCAATATGATGTTGGCATACCTCGTTGGAATGATAGGAAGATTCCATTTCAAATCCCATTTCGGACAATGATTGAACAATATCTCGTCTTGCATTCTCTCCGGCATCCACGGGACCAATGTCAAAAAAGCCGCCCTTTTCGCTAGTCTGCGTCGTTGGCTGTCCATCCTCTGACATATCAAACAGGAAAAATTCGGATTCCGGACCCACATTCAGGGTATAGCCATCTTTGGCAGCTTCCTCTATTACCCGTTTTAAAATGAAGCGTGAATCCCCCATAAACGGAGTTCCATCCGGATAACAGACATCACAGATAAACCGTGCCACACGGCCGCGCTGCGGTCTCCACGGAAAAATCGTAAAGGTATCGAGATCCGGCACAAGTACCAGTTCATCCACATGCATGGTCTCAAAACCATTGATGGCTGCTCCGTCAAAGGTACAGCGGTTATTGAGAATTGAATCCAGCTGCTTGGCTGTAACAGCCATGTTTTTCAAAATACCGAAGACATCCACAAACTGGAGGCGGATAAATTCCACATCCTCTTCCTCTACAATCCGAACGATATCCTCTTTCGTGTAATGTGACATAGTTTATTCTCCTTTCCACATGAAATCCGGCAGCAGCTATTTTGTGCTGCCCCCGGATTATTATACCAACTAATTGAGATTCGTATATCCCATCAAATCTTTGTCAACCTCTTT
>JALENH010000141.1 GCA_022767895.1 Eubacterium sp. | reverse complement strand
CTCTTCAACGACCGCTCCACCAAAAGCTCATAAGGAGTTCCCCACAAATCGTGCACTTCTCCTGTAACATATTCCAGTTCCTTTTGTACGCCCCGGTTTTCCTCAATCCACTGCCAGTGTTTTTCAAGAAATTCTGCAATTGCATTATCCGGGAAATAAGACGGCACAGATACCTGCACCCCACCGTCCGGGCGAAGTCGGATATACTGGTTCTTGATATTTTTTCTCAATAAGTAAATGGTAATTCCATGCAGTTCCATCGTCTGCTTCTGCACAATCTTTCCTTTCCCTTTCATTTCTCCGCCACTTCCTCTTCTTTCTGTATATCATTCACATATAAAGTGTTTCCCTCTACATAAAAAGATACTTCCCAACCGGCATAATTCATTCCATACCGCCTTTCCGGATCTGTCTGATAGGCAGGTCTTGGGTCCTGTGCCAATACAAGAAGAAGTGCCTGCTGTTTTTCTGGCGGCAGTTTTTGCAACAATTGGGGAGGACAGGAAACCTGCAGCTGATCGTCTTTATGTTCTGCCGCAAATCCCCCTGCCGCATCCGGGACAGAGTCTACATAAGGTAAATAGGGTTTGATATCATAAATGGGTGTACCATCCATCAAATCGGCTCCTGATACGCACAAAACCTTACCATACCGCTCCGTCTCTTCCACTCCTAAAAGCTTCACTACCGACAAGCCAATGGGATTGGGGCGAAAGGGTGATCTTGTGGCAAAGACACCTACTCGCTCATTGCCCCCCAGTCTCGGCGGTCGCACCGTAGGGGACCAGTCCTCCCGGATGTTTTCTGAAAACTTCCACAACAGCCAAAGATGGGAGTATTCTTCGATTCTACGCAGGGCATCCGGGTTTCGGTACTCAGATTCAAAGACAATGGTGGCTTTCAGTTCCTGCACCAGGCCACTCTGGCGGGGAATACCAAATTTTTCTTTGAAATCCGTATGTATTCTGGCTATTATTTTCAACCGTCAACACTCCTTTAAGTGATTTTTTGCTTATAAATTAGTTTATCATACTTTTATCCCCAAAAGCAAACTCAGCGCATATCGTAGCAAGAAAAATAGCCACAAAACCTGTAAATGAAGGCTTTATGGCTGTTTTTCCGTTTCATTTTTCTCATGATTGGGAAGATGGTCTTTCTTCCGGAACATTCCACTCTCCCTGTGTGTAACTTTCATCCACCATATCGCTAATTCCAACCAGCAGCATTATGACTCCCTGTACTCTGTGAGGTTGAATGACATATACACCTTTCTGTTTTTCGTCCTCCACTACGATATCGGCGGCAAGAAGCGGTTTCATATGATGATACACCTGTCCTGTAGTCCCAAAACCACAATCTTCTACCAATGATGCCACCGTCTTGGGACCACGTAGTATCGACAACAGAATTGCCAGGCGGTTTGCGTTACCGATACATGCCAGTACTTTACTTGCGACTCCACTTTCAATGAGAGAAAGTAACTCATCTGTGGGAACTGCATTCCGTATCCAATTAGACTGCCGACCACCAGAATTGTAGACTCCTAAATAAGTTACCAGTCCGCTCACATCATTATCCTCGGCCTGATAACACAGTTCCTCCATCTTCTCTGCCAGACGGTGGTCTGGGTGCATTCCTTGCATCACGTGTACTCTCTCAAGCTTCTTAGTTGAGGATTTGTTAGGAATCAGCTCCTGCACCATAGTCCGCAATTCATCAACTTGAGGGTACAATTGTTTTTGGAAATTCTCCATCTGCTCCTTGAGCGCATCAATTTCTTCTCCATAATCTCTCTTCATAAGTCATTTTCCTTTCGTTTTTCGCTTTACGTAATTACGTAATTACATTATAACAACTCGTAATTAGCGTGTCAAGTAGGAAAACAACATTTGCAGAAAAACCAAAAACTAAAACTCTTAGACAACTCTTGAAATGACTCATGTGTCCAAAATTTTCCTCTGAATAGTTATTTTTTCATCCACTGATTCATAAT
The DNA here is from genome assembly GCA_022767895.1 of Eubacterium sp. GTDB lineage: Bacteria > Bacillota > Clostridia > Lachnospirales > Lachnospiraceae > Eubacterium_F. Next base: position 11,090 of record JALENH010000141.1, on the reverse strand, counting down.
TGTTGTTAATTCCTTGGAATGAATCTGCACCGCATCATATTCCCTCGTCGAATCACGGTCGGAAATGTCCTCCGGTTCCGCAAATTCGTCCCGGTCATCCTCTTTCACCCGGAGAAGATAATTGTCATTTCCCACACTTTGAATATAGATCGTGTGGTTATCGTCATCACCAGTCTGATAAACCAGAATGATTTCCTTGCCATTATTCTGCTGGGTGGAAACTGCACTCGTACATTCCTCACGTTCCAGGACAGAAATCAGATTATTTACCTTCTTCTTTGATACATCCGTAAAACGCTCCTTTCCATCCGCATCTTTCACAAAGACAGAACGGATTGTTCCCCGTGGAAAAACCAGTTTTCCATTGCTTACTTCTACTTCGTCACGATCTCGGTTTTCACCTTCGACTACTACCTCTTCTTTGAGCGTCCCCAAGGAAAGATAATGTTCGGATGCTACCGATTTCTGAGATGTCTGGTTCGTTGTATCCGGTGTGTTGGCGGTATCCTGATTGTTCTGTGTAGCTGCCGGACTTGCCGCCTCCCCTGCCTGTGTGGTGCTATTTTGATTTTTATTGCTGCCGCACCCGGTAAAAACCAATAGGGAGAAGGCTGCAAGTGCAATTACTTTGGTAGCTTTCATAATATTATGACCTCCTGTTTATACTATGGTGAAAGTAGTATAAACAGATTTTTGAAAAATATAAGGCTTCGTTCAGCCGCGGCTGGCGCCTCCTCGCTACAAGCCCTGCGTGCTTCTCTCCGCCTTCGGCTTCGTTCAGCCGCGGCTGGCGCCGCATAACAATAGAACAAAAAAAGTTTGGCTGAGAGCAAGCTCTCGCCAAACTTTTTTGTTCTATTGTTGCACGGCTTGTAGCTTACGCGTGCCATTTCCAGTCACGGATTTCAGGGAGGTCCTGTCCGTATTCTGCGATATACTGTTTGTGCTCAACCAGTTTGTCGTTCATCTGCTGGATGAGGTAAGATCCCTTGTTGCCCAGCTGTGGCAGATGCATAATAGCATCTTTTACCAGGTTGAAGCGGTCAATTTCGTTCTGAACACGCATATCAAACGGAGTGGTAATGGTTCCCTCTTCCAGATAACCGTGTACGGATACGTTTTTATTATGACGCTCATAAGTCAACTCATGAATCAGAGTCGGATATCCATGGAATGCAAAGATTACAGGCGTATCCTTTGTAAACAGCGCATCATACTCACGATCGGAAAGACCATGAGGATGTTTCGTGTCAGACTCCAATTTGAACAAATCCACAACATTGACAACACGAATCTTCAGTTCCGGCATAGCATCACGAAGAATTGTTGTTGCAGCCAATGTCTCAAGTGTTGGGGTATCACCACAACAAGCCATAACAAGATCCGGCTCTTCGTTCTGGTCATTACTTGCCCATTCCCATACACCGATACCCTGTGTACAGTGTTTTACAGCCTGCTCCATGGTCAGCCACTGGCAGCTTGGGTGTTTGGAAGCCACAATGGCATTGACATAGTTCTTGCTCTTCACGCAGTGATCGAAGCAAGAAAGCAGACAGTTGGCATCCGGTGGCAGATACATACGTACTACGTCTGCCTTCTTATTGGCAATATGGTCTAAGAATCCCGGATCCTGATGAGTAAATCCGTTGTGATCCTGCTGCCATACATTAGAAGTCAAAATAAAGTTCAGAGAAGCGATTGGCTGTCTCCAGGAAAGCTGATTGGTTACTTTCAACCATTTTGCATGCTGAGCTGCCATGGAATCAACAATACGGATAAACGCCTCGTAAGAAGCAAAGAATCCATGACGTCCTGTCAGAAGATAACCCTCTAACCAACCCTCGCACATATGCTCAGAAAGCATACCATCCATGATGCGGCCGTCCTGTGCCAGACAATCATCATTGTCATACATCTCTGCATTCCATGCACGGTTTTCTTCCTCAAATGCATGATACAGACGGTTGGACATAGACTCATCCGGTCCGAAGATACGGAAGTTCTTATTCTCTTTGTTCAGTTTGAAGATATCGCGGATGTAAGCACCCAGCTCAATCATATCCTGCGCTTTTGTTTCACCAGGTTTCACATCTTTTACTCCATACTCACGGAAATCCGGGAGACGAAGATCTTTCAGAAGAAGACCACCGTTGGCATGTGGGTTTGCACCCATGCGGGCATTTCCCTTTGGCGCCATGTCAGCAATCTCAGGAAGAACGCGTCCATTTTCGTCAAACAGTTCTTCCGGTTTGTAACTCAACAACCACTCTTTCAACTGATCCAGATGCTCTGGTTTTTCCATGGACATCGGAACCTGATGGGCACGGAAAGAGCCCTCAATCTGCAGTCCGTCTACTACTTTCGGGCCAGTCCATCCCTTCGGTGTACGAAGAACGATCATTGGCCAGATTGGTCTGGTTGCATCATTGTTCTCACGGGCATTCTTCTGAATCTCTTTGATTTTCTCGATACAAGTATCCATTGCCTCTGCCATCAGTTTGTGCATTGTCATCGGATCGTCACCCTCAACAAAATGAGGCTCCCATCCACAACCCTTGAAGAAGCTTTCTACTTCCTCATGAGAAAGACGTGCAAATACCGTTGGGTTACTGATTTTATAACCATTCATATCAAAGATTGGCAGTACTGCACCATCGTTGATTGGGTTCAGGAATTTATTGGAATGCCAGGAAGTTGCAAGTGGGCCTGTCTCGGACTCACCATCACCAACAACCGGTACGGCAATCAGATCCGGATTATCAAAAACAGCACCGAATGCATGAGCGATGGAATAACCCAGCTCACCACCCTCATTAATGGAACCCGGAGTCTCTGGTGCACAGTGACTTGGTACTCCACATGGGAAGGAGAACTGCTTAAACAGCTTTTTCATACCTTCTTCATCCTGAGAGATGTTCGGATACACTTCACTGTATGTACCCTCAATATAAGTATTGGCAATCTGGAAGTTTCCGCCATGTCCCGGGCCGGAGATGTAAATCATATCCAGATCATAACGCTTAATAACACGGTTACAATGGGTCCAGACAAAGTTCTGTCCGGGAACAGTTCCCCAGTGACCTACGATTTTTTTCTTTACATGATCCATAGTAAGTGGCTGACGAAGCAGCGGATTGTCAAGCAAATAGAGCTGTCCTGCTGACAAATAGTTTGCTGCACGCCAATATGCGTCCATTTTCTGAAGCATCTCGTCACACAGAGGCTGCTTCTCAAGACAAGTGTTTTCGCTCATAATGAACTCCTTTCGACATTTTCTTTATTTTTCAACCTTTCCCATTATATAAGCTAACACAAAATTCTTCAACCTTTTTTCTTCGAATTTTTGTTGATTCTGCTACTTTGTCAAAAAAATAACAAGTTCCTCTTCTTTTTTGTGCATTTTTTCTAATAGTGACCTTGACAATACATTCTTTCTGTTATACTATGTGTTTAGTAATACAAAGTATATAGTATGACAAAATCAGAAAGGAAAATTTATGAGTATCCAATTTGAGCGTCAAATAAAAAAGGGCGTTTTAGAGATGCTGGTTCTCCATGCAATCCGCGAGGCACCCATGTATGGTTACCAGCTCATTCAGACGTTAAAAGAAAGCAGTGACAATTTCTTTCTATTAAAAGAAGGAACGCTTTATCCTATTTTATATCGTTTGGAAGAAAATGGATTCGCCATCAGCCAGTGGATGACACCGAAGGATGGTAAAGCACCCAAGAAATTTTATCAGATTACAGCAGCAGGAAAAAAAGAATTGGAGCGCCAGCTGGCTCTCTGGTCAGATTTTTCAGCAACTGTAGATACAATGATTACATCAACACGGGAGGAAAACCTATGACGCAACAATTTCGATATGTAAAAAAAGCTGCCAGAAAACTTCACTGCAGCAAAGAAAAGAAAAACGACTTCAGAAGACAGCTTGCCTCGGATATTGCAAGTGCTTTGGAATCTGGTGAGAGTTGGGAGGCAGTGCAAAAACGCCTGGGAACCCCTGGTGAGATTGCCAGGGAAATGAACGAAAGTCTGGGAGAACCTGCTCTCATATATCAAAAAAGGAAAAAGCGGATTCTCCTTTCAGCAATCGGTGGTGTCATCGTAATTGCTGCCATCCTCACCGTGATATTTATCACCTTATCCGGTGGTTCACAAAGACAGGAAGAAACTTCCACCCCTGACGGAACGAAATCAGTACAAGAGACACTCTCCGACCAGGAAGCCATTTCTCTCTCAGAAAAAGCCATTCAGGAATTTAATCAGGAAGACTTTGACGCAGTCATTCAACAAGGAGACAAACAACTAAAAAACTCCCTTTCTTCCGACGCCTTGCAGCAGGCGAAAGAACAAACGATGCCGGAAGCCGGGCAGTTCCGGCAGATAGAATCCAGTGATGCCATACGAATCACCGATAAGGGACTCTCCTACACAACAGTCCAGACAAAAGTCCGCTATACAAACCAAACGGTAATGTTCACGATATCATGGAATGACAAAAAACAATTGTGCGGATTTTATTTGCGTGGTGATGCTTATGAATAGACGTAGATGGTGCAAATATATTTTGTACTTTTTCCTTTTTGTTATAGCCTCATTGGTAATGTATCAGTAAGTAAATCAGCCACAAAAAGGAATGTGATATTTGTCTCAACAGATGGGAAGGAAAATGCGCCAGGGGATATCAATCATCCGAAATCTTCTCTTCAGGAAGCTTTAAATCTGGCACATCCGGGCACAACGATTTATCTGCGCAAAGGAACATACAAAGGGAGTTATGTCTTCCACCATTCTGGTAGCAGAAAAAGAGGATACATAACCGTTTCAGCTTACAAAAAGGAGAAGGTTACTATTTCTAACCAAAAAAATGCAGATGGTGCCGCTTTCAACTTAAACGGATGTCATTATATTCGCATTCAGAATCTAAATATAGCGAATTTAGAAGCTAAAAATGTATATGGTGTATTGCTGGCCAATAGTGAACATCATATAACCATCAAAAAATGTGAGTTTAAAAAAATAGTCACCACATATCCAGGTACAGAATATACACCCGGTGGCAACTCAAATGCGATTCTTCTTTTGGGTCAGAAGAAAAAGAGCATACACCACATTTACATTACAGGAAATAAGATTCATGACAACGTAAATGGATGGTCAGAAAATATATCCATAACAGGAAATTGCACACGAGTTTTTGTACGGAACAATAAAGTGTTCAACAATACAAACATTGGCATTGATTTTTACGGAAATGCACGCTATTGTTCCAAGCCTTCCCTGGACCAGCCAAGATTTTGTGAATGTACCGGTAACACCGTGTACAACTGCAAAAGTCCTTTCGCCGAAAATGCAGGAATCTATATTGACGGAGCAAAAAATATTCTGTTAAAGAAAAACAAAGTATACAACAACTTCTATGGAATAGAAATCGGTTCTGAAGAATGGGGAAAACACCACTCCCCCAAAAACCGTGTACAAAATGTAGTTGTAACGAACAATCTCCTTTACAAAAATATCCAGTGTGGTTTAAGGCTTGGCGGATGGACCAATGATAATAGAACCGGTGTGGTTTATAATTGTAAAATCATTCATAACGATTTTACAAAGGGGAATTCAAAAGATGGCACTGAGATTATTCTTGCAAAATGTGACAACATTCTATTTAAAGGAAATCGTTTTAAAAACAATGCTAACTGCAAAAGTGTCATTTACTATGATGAGAAAATTGATAAATCAAAGATTACGAATATCAAATTCCGATAGCAGAAAGGAGACTGCCATGTTTGCCTATATCAATACAGGACTTTGCTTTTTATTCACTATTCTATTTTTTCTTGTCCGAAATCGTCCCAATGGCGTATGCGGAATCCGGGTCGCCTATACGCTGGAACATCCGGATATTTGGAAGAAAACACATCTTGCCGCTTTTATTGCTGCCATTCCGTGCTGTCTGCTCGACGGATATGCCTTGTGGCAGCTGAGTTATGATACTTTACTCATTCTCAGTTGGATTGGTCTCTTTTTCCCCATTGTGACCGGATGTATCGTCGCTGCCATTTTGGGAAACAGACAGGACAAAATGGACGACGCATGGGAAGAACAGCAACGGAAAGAAGCAGAAAGGCAGGAATCCTTTCCCCATCATTAATCCAGATACACCGGATGCCGGAGTGTTCCTTTTTCAAAGGTTCCCTCCGGCGTCGCAAGAGGATACGTCAGTTCCTCTACATAGTACCAGGGATCCTCTTCATGAGTCGGATTTTTCAGCAAATGGAACTGCTCCGCCGGGCTGCCTCCCTTGGCAAGGAGAAATGCTTTCTGACCGGCTTCATTCTCACATACATCCACTATTACCGCAGCATCTGATGTGGTACCCGTTTTCAGAAAAATATCCCCCACCTGAATCTCATTCTTCTTTATCTTCTTCGTTTCCTTTTCCAGAGTAGCCGCTGACGTATAAGTCAGTACCGTATGCATATACTGTTCAAAGTTCTCTCTGCTTTCATCCAGTTCCCCACCATTCACCCAAATGGACCCGGTGGCGTCCTTCCGAATCCGGAATCCCTCCCGCCACTTTGTATATTCGGCCTTAAATCCATCGGAAAACTGGAAGGAGAGCTTGTCAAACTGACGGTTTGTCCAGAAATACTCCCCATACAATCTCATGACAGTACCGGCTCCCCACTGGAGATTCTCTTTCGCCAAAGGTAGTTTAAATACGGCCTTGACACCGCTCTGGTCTTCTCTTTTTGTTCCATCCCAAGTCTTTACTACACCTGTAGACTTCTTGAGATTATAGCTTCTCACAAACTCCGTAAAGCTTCCCTGCTCCTTTTCCGAACGCCGGTAGCCTTCCGGGGGATTAATCCTCTCTGCCAACGTCATACCCGTGTCGTCAACCACCGGAAGTTGTTCCTCCGGTTCTTCCTGTTTTTTCTCTTCCTTTTTCACCGCCGAGCCGGAACTCACCTTTGGCTGACTGGCCAGCTCGGGTCCTTTCCATATCATCGGCCCCCAAAGTGGGGAAAATAAAAGCAGAATCACTGCTCCCAGCAATCCTGCCAGAACAATCGCATCTTTCTCATGCATTCTCCGTCTACTCATAGAATTTCTTCCTCCCCTGAATATGCCTCTATTATAACGAATTCAGGAAAAAATGTCTATGCTAACTTTGATGCCCCGAAACGAAAGATTTTACAAAACGCCAATTCCATTGTATAATAGAGGGTACGTTACGCAAACCGGAATTTCTAATGTCCGATTTACAGGAAAGGAAAATTTATGAAAAAGGAAGAAAAGAAGCAGCGCATCCGCAAAGTGCCTGCCGTATTGCCTCGTATCGTAGTACTGCTCTTTTTACTTATGGTTCTGCTCTTTATGAACATTGATTCGTTCAGCCATCTGCTAAACTACGGCAGCTACGATAAAGCAACTGCAACGGTAGTTAAGCCGGACACTGACGATTTTTTATTACTGATTCCCACGGTGCAGATTCGTTACCAATATAATGGGAAGGAATATACGGATGAAAAATATTTTGTTTTGCAGCCACTCTTTGGATTATCCAGAGAATCCGGGCAACAACTGGATATTTATATCAACACCCATGCACCAAATTATTGTTTATTTCGCGTAAACTTTTTCCGTAACATTGTAAACTGGGTCTTACTTGCCCTAATCGGCATATGTATTTACAATATTGTAAAGCGTATCCAGAAAAAAAGGGAGGTTCAACATGAAAAATAAATGCAGACAATGGAAGGAGCAAATAGAAAAACTCCGTGCTGAAAAACGATGGTTTGACATCACCTGCAAAATCATCACTTTCCCATTTTACCTGCTTTACCATATCCTGAATTTTATCTTGACATTTTCCAAGGTAATTCTCAACGTAATCCTTCTGTTGATGGTTGTCTTTGGCATTGTCGGGGGGATTTTCTATGCCAAAATGCTCCCGATGTATCAGGATGCCAGCGAACAGGCTTATGAAAAATTATCCAACTTAAATGAGAACAGTTTCCATATGTTTTCCAATACTGTGGTTTATGATAAGGATGGGAAAAAAATCGGAGAAATCGACAGCGGTTCTTACAAATATGTAAAAATCAATAAAATTTCAGATTACATCCAATACGGTTATATTGCCACAGAAGATAAAAAATTCATGGAACATGGTGGCATCGATCTCCAGTCCATACTTCGGGCAGGAATTTCGTTGATTACGAATAAAGGTGAAATCACACAGGGTGGAAGTACCATCACCCAACAGGTCATCAAAAACAACCTGCTGACCCAGGAGCAGTCTTTTGGCCGTAAAATGACGGAAGTACTGCTCGCCCCGGCGTTAGAGCGCAAATACAACAAAGCAGACATCATGGAATTTTACTGCAACAGCAACTTTTATGGCAACCAGTGCTATGGCGTAGAGACAGCTAGTAAATTCTATTTCGGTTGTTCTGCCAAAGACGTTTCGCTGGCCCAGGCCGCTATGCTGTGTGGAATTTCCAATAGCCCCAATAAGTACAATCCCATTGCCAGCATGAAGCTGGCCAAGGAAAAACAGACACAGGTACTGAATAATATGCTGGAACAGGGTTATATTACCCAAAAACAATATGACAAAGCAAAAAAAGAGGAAATCACCATTGTGGGTCTGGATACCAGTGCCTCTTCTGAGAACTACATGGTTAGCTATGCCATCGACCGGGCTGCCATCCAGCTCATGAAGGATAACGGATTTAAATTCCAGTATGTTTTCTCCACCCAGGAAGACCAGGATAACTATACAAAGAAATACTCTGCCGAATACAGCAAACGTTCTGCAGAGATTCGTGCTGGCGGCTATAAGATATACACTTCTCTGAATCCGAAGATTCAGAAACGACTGCAAAAATCGGTATCCCGGACTCTCTCTACCTTTACGGAAAAGAGTAAAAAGACAAAAAAATATGCCCTGCAGAGTGCCGCCATGTGCATCGACAACGAATCACAGTACGTGGTAGCTGTGGTGGGCGGAAGAACGAATAACGATGAATACAACCGAGCTTTTCTATCCAAAAGACAGCCCGGCTCTACCATTAAACCATTGTTGGACTATGCTCCTGCTGTGGACAACGGTGTCATCAATGGCTCGTCTATCATTAATGACCACAAAGTTTACTGGGATAGTACCAACCCGAAAAGTTACAGTCCTTCCAATAGCGGAGGCGGCTACCGGGGCAATGTCAGCATCCGAGAAGCTCTGGCACGAAGTATAAATACGGTTGCTTTTCAGGTATTTAAAGAAGTGGGTTCCGATATCGCCATGGATTATCTGAACAAGCTGCAGTTCTCTTCTCTATCCTACGCGGATAACACGGCACCGGCCGTCTCCCTCGGGGGCTTTACATACGGTGTCACCATCAACGATATGTGCCGCGGCTATGCTACTTTGGAGAACAATGGTAAAATGAGTTCCCGTACTTGTCTGGTGAAAATAGAACACGAAACCAACGGGACAGTCTATCAGGCACCGGATCTGGAGGATAGCGAGACGGAAGTTTATTCTGCGGACACAGCATTCATTATGAAAGACATGATGCAGGGAACTTTCAATGAATCTTATGGTACCGGCCATGCCGGCTACAATGACAAACAAATTTATGCGGGAAAGACAGGAACTACAAGCAGTAATAAAGATGCCTGGTTCTGCGGTTTCAGCAGCTACTATACCACTGCTGTCTGGATTGGCTATGATACCCCGCGCAAAATGCCGGGTATGTACGGCAGTACCTATCCTCTGCGTATCTGGTCTTCCTTTATGGACGGGCTGCACAGCAAAAAGGAAAAAGCTAATTTTGAAATTCCGGAGACCATTGAGCTTCGCCGTGTATCCGGCGGCAACTTGACGGATTCCGCAAAAGAAATTAATTATGACGAGACTAAGCGCTACTATTCCCAGCGTCCGGGAGGCTATGATTACTATTCACAGCAGAACAATGACCGAAAATCCACTTGGGAAAAGGAATATAAATTATCTGCCGCAAAGAAGGAAGCAGAAAAAGCGGTAGCCGCCTTTGAAAAATATAAAATAAAAGACGTGAAAACAGCTTCTGCCTTTGAAAGTGAATACGATGAAGTTATGGCTGTCATTGCCAAAATTCCGGATGAATACGAACAGGGGCCGTACAAAGAACGGGTTGCCGCAAAATACAATTCCCTGAAAGATGTGGTAAAGAAGAAGTGGCAGAAAGCCATCGATGAAGAAAAGGAGGCCGAAGCCGATAAGCAGCAGAAGCAGCAGAAAATCGACGCCGAAGATGCTTCCACAGAAGCGAACAATACATTAAAGGCCAATCGAATCAAGAAGGCTAAATGGTACATTGACGCCTTGAAAAAACGGAAATATTATACAAACACCACGAAGGCATTGATTAAGGATGGCAAAAAAGCCATTGAACGCCTCAAAGGATATTCAGAATACAATAGCTATAAGTCTTCCTTTGACAGTGCGGTGGAACGTGCCGAGAAACTTCCGAAAAAACAGGAAACACCGGATATACCGGGTTCCGGCTCGGATAACAGCGAAGTAGATCCGAACAAATACACTGACCCTACATCCACGCCAACAGAGACGCCGGTGCCGGTACAGTAAAGCGGCATCAGGGAGATTATTTTTTCAAACCCGCTCTCGCTTGCTCATTTACGTAACGGTAAGGATGTGCAAAATACGCACATCTCTTACCGACGCAAATGAAAGGTTTGAAAAAATAATCTCCCTGATTTCGTTACTCCCCACGGAATCCTCTTTCAACAAACGGTTTCATACGTTCTTTCAGTAAAGAGGGATATTAATCAACACCGGCTAATGTTCCGTCTAAAGTGTAAGCATCCCAAATCTCCATAGCTTCCTCCCTCTTCATCCATTATAATTTCATGTCGCCATCCTTCACCCATCCCATGCGGCGAATCGCCATATGCATCAGCGAACAGAGAATTGCCGGCAGCACGAAAGAAATGGCAATTAGCCCAATCCAGTCCAGAGCCGTAATGGCGGAACGCGTTCCATCTGCCACATCCTGTACCCAGCCGGTATAAACACCAA
>JALENH010000140.1 GCA_022767895.1 Eubacterium sp. | reverse complement strand
AGAAAACAAAAGGACGAAGAAACAGAGTAGCAGGTTCATCAAATCCGCAAATGTGTTGATCCAGCCTCCGCCTCCGCCACCTTGATCTTCTTCCCGTTTCTTTTTGGCCATTAAGCGTCACCACCTTGTCCGCCGCCTTTGCTATCGTCGCCAAGGACTGCTTCCCGATCAGCCGGTGCAAGGAAAGATTTCAGTTTTTCCTCAATAACTCGAGGGTTTTCACCCGCCTGAATCGAAAGGATTCCCTCACAGATAACTTCCTTTAACATAATCTCCTTCCGGTTCTTTGCACGAAGCTTGGTAGCAACCGGAATGGCAATCCAGTTGGCAATCAAAGAACCATACAATGTCGTAATCAACGCAATCGCCATCTGCGGTCCGATAGAACTTGGATCATCCAAAAGTTTCAGCATGTTAATCAAACCAATCAGTGTACCAATCATACCCCAAGCAGGACCCATGGCAGCCAGGTTGTCCCAAAAGCTGTAAATCTTGCTGTGTCGCTGCTCTATACAGTCAAGTTCCGTCTCCAGAATACTGGATACCAGTTCCTGATCCGTTCCATCGACAATCAACATGATTCCTTTTTTTAGAAAATCATCATCAATTTCTCCTGCCGCCTCTTCCAACTGCAGAAGTCCTTCCTTTCTGGCCACATTTGCCAGATCAATGATTTTATGTATCGTCTCGCCTTCATTGGATTCCTGCACTTTTATCGTCAGTAAAAAAGACTTCAGCGAATTCACAAACTCCCCAATATTCCCCGACATCGTCATCATACACATCAAGCATCCGACAACAACGATCAGGAAAGAAGCCAAATCCCAGAAGTTTCCCAACGCAGCAAATCCCTGGTCTCCCGAAACAATACCATAAAAAACGGCCCCCGCACAGCCGACGAGTCCGATTATTGTAGCTAAATCCAAAATGCCACCACCTTAAAAGTTACAAGATATTTCTTTCTCATACAATTTTACTAAATTTTTTACTTCTTGTCTACTTTCTTTTACAATTATTTTTTTACCAGTGGTCAAAGTGATGACCGTATCTGGTGTTTCTTCCACCGATTCGATTAAATGATTATTTATTGTGAGTACAGAACCATTCATCCTTGTTACATCAATCATGAGGATCTCCTTTCTGAACACAAACAATTTTCTGTCATTTGAGACAATCGTCCCGGTGACAGAAATTCCGCACACCGGGACTATGCTATCCACTTATCGTTTCAAGTTAATTAATTCTTCCAACATCGTATCAGAAGTTGTAATCACTCGTGAATTTGCCTGAAAACCACGCTGTGTTGTAATCATACTGGTAAATTCATTTGCCAAATCGACATCCGACATTTCCAACGCGCCAACTGAGAACTTACCCACTTCCGTAATATCTATACCAATACCATCAAAATCACCAGAGTTCAGAGTAGCGGCATACATACTGTTACCAACGGACTCCAAGCCGGATGGGTTGGCAAATGTTGCCACAGCAATCTGTCCTAACAGTTTTTTATCACCATTGCTATATACACCATATATCATACCGTCAGTCTGAATCGAGAAACCATTTAATGTTCCTGCTGCATTTCCTGCCCCATCGCCATTCGCGCCACCGCGGCTTGGTTTAACTTTACAGGTTTTATCACTGGCATACATGGTCAAATCAGAAAAATCAATATCTACACCACTGGTTGGATAAGGATTGTTATCTGCACTGAGATTCAGATTCAAAGCCTCTCCGTTATCACTGCTCACGCTGGTGAACGCACCTGTTACAGAATTAAATGTGAGTATCGGCCAGTCCACAGCATCGCCAAAACTAATGTCACCACTGCTGGCATCCACTGTATAATTGGTTCCACCCAAATCCAGTTCGTTAAAATTAATAGGCTGCTCAGTGGAAACATAGTCTCCCGACGCCTCATCCTTTCTTTTCAAAATGGATTTACCATCTGCCCCCAGAATGTCATGAAGACGGACGCTGTATGTATTGGTGGAATCTGCACTGGTCTGGATAATACTGTATTTTGCCGTACACAAATTACCCAGATTGTCATAAAAACTGACAGCCATCGGATATCCGGCTCCATCTGCACTGTACGCCACAAGAGGATCCTTCTGATCCACATTACCGGAAAGAGAAACATCCGTCGTGGCATTCGGGTCTGAATACGCATTCTCACCGCCCATCAGATTCAGAGTAGCAGCTGTATCTTTACGAATTTCTCCATCTTCATCTACGCCCCAGCCAAGCACCGATGCTCCGTTGGTGGTGCAATACAAAGTACCGTTTGCATCAATATCCAGTGCTCCTGATTTGGTAAAATAGGTATTGCCATTACTTTTAACAATCAGAAAAGCATCACCATTGATCATGATATCCATACCACGGTCTGTACGCTGTGTTGCACCTGTACCGCTCAAATCTACACTGATTGATGCCACATTAGATCCAAGACCAATCTGCACGGCATTGGTTCCGGCCGTACCGGTATTGGCATTGGGACCGGACGCATTCTGTGTCGTCTGGTAAAACACATCCGTAAAGTTTACGGAGCTGGCACGAAAACCAACTGTGTTTACATTAGAAATATTGTTACCGATAACGTCCATCTTGGTCTGATGTACTTTTAATCCGGAAACTCCGGAATACAATGATCTCATCATAATGAATCACCCTCCATTTTCTTTCACTTATGCACTCTCTCTGTCAGTCAAGAGCGCCTATGCTTCCTGTTAAGGGCCAGCATATTTCGTTTCTGTTACTAGTTAATGATTGCTCCATCAATGTTTGTAAACACCGCATTCTTTGTATCATTTACAGCGGTAATCACGGTGTTGCTTTTTACATTGACAATAAATGCCAGATTGTCTACCATCACAAGTGACTCTTTCATTCCTTTTTCCCTTGCCTGACTTGTTGCATCCTGCAACCTTGCCCGTTGTTCATCCGACATATCAATTTGTCTTGTCTCCAGTCTTCTTGAGGCATGTTTGGAAAAAAGGATTTCGTCAAAGCTTGGTACATCTTCTGTCCGTGTTCCGGCTTTTCGTTCCGGCTCCCGGTTTTTTATCTGGCCACGAATCTGCTCAATGGATGTAAAATTTTTCGTTACATTCATAATTCCCGACCTCCTTGTCATGCATTGTCCGTGCTGGTTTCCTCCGTGGAAGTGCTATTCCCTTCTTCGACATTCTGCTCCGAATCATCTTTCACAATGCCACTGTCAATAATCTTGATATTAACTTTATCCGTTACCGATGTCTGGAATGGATCATCAAAGTAGAAGCCAAGATAATAACTTCCCGGTTCCAGATCTTTGAAAGCCTCTGGAGATATTGTCAGTTCCCCGTCGTTGTAGTTAAGAAACTCTTTATCGATATATTCTCCATTCAAAGCAACTGCAACACTACTCGCCTCATACCCTTTGCTTCCCAGATCAATCTTCACTGTTATCAACGCCGGATTGGTCTTGTCAAAGGTCTCTGTCTGTTCCTGTACCGAAGGCAAATACTCCTTGATGGCATACATACTGTCCATAACCTGAACCAAATCATCGAGACTGTAGGTCTGTCCATTAATTGCTAACATGGCATCTCCGTTTTTCATTTCCACATAATCCACGGTACCACGAACTTCTTTGTAAGCTCCTGTGGAATCCTTCGTCTGTACAATCACTTCTTTGCCAACCAGACTATAGGCCGATGTATTGGACATCGTTGCGCTCATGTTGGTCATCTGCTCCAAGGACGAGAACTGTGCCAGCTGGGAAATAAATTCTGTGTCATTCTGAGGATTCAATGGATCCTGATTCTGAAGCTGAGTTACTAAAAGCTTTAAAAACTCTTCTTTTCCCAGTTCGCTGGAGCCTCTTTGATTGACTTTACGCTCCGTACTGCCCACAGTAAGATCTTCTACTGCAGTTGTCAAATTGCCTGTACTGCTTACCGCCATTTTCTCACTTCCTTTCGTTTCTCTTTCTTATGCGGTGTAATCCACCGTACTCTCCGCATCTCTCCGGTCCGGGGCGGTAACATTGTCTGCCACGCTTTCCTCTTCTTTTACGGTCCTGTCACCAGAATGAGATCTCCGATTCTGTCTTCCGCCACCAGATGGCTCATCCTGCTGTTCATTCTCTTTTTTCAATCCGAATTCCGCCACAGTAACCTCCACCGCATCTACTTTCAATCCCTGCTCAGCAAATGTTTCTTTCAATTGAATCATCTGACTTTCCAGTGCTTCTTTTGCCATCTGATTCTCAACAACAAGTGTTGCCGTTGCAGCTCCGGCGGTAGTGGCAACAGTAAGATTAACACGTCCCAAACTTGCCGGATTTAGTTGAAGTTCCATGCTGGTTGTCTCAGGCATGACACGAACCCTTACATGATGTACCACCTGTTCCACAATCTGATTCATTACGCTTTCAGCAGATGTTCCTTCTGTGCCACGAACTTCCTCAAATGCCTGTACCAGGTTCTCCTTGAAAACTTCCACTGTTGTAGCCTGTGTCTGCGGAGAAATGTCCTGTGTCCCCTGCGAAGCCGGCTGATGATCCGTCATCATCTGTTCGTTTCCACCATCTCCGTCTCCCGCATCTTCCTGAGTTTCAAATACAACAGTCAACGGCTCTTCTACCTGTTGTGCCTGGGTTACATCTTCTTCCGATACCATTTGATTCTCCATCTGCATCGTGGAAGAATCTACCAATCCTGTCATCTCTGTCACCTTTTCAAGCTGTCCTGCGAGTTCTGAAAGAAATGACGTTTCCACTTTCGCAAGTTCTGCCTCACTCACGCCGAAACTCTCCGCAAGAAGCTCGGTTATCTGTTCCGTCACAGCCGTAAGTTCCTGATTCAGCGTGTCATTCGTAAGAAAAGACGCCGTATCATCAACTCCATGGATTCCAAGAATTAATTCCTGAATAGCAGCAGTATTGACCGGCACCATCCGGTCCCCTTCCATTTGCAAAAGCAAATCCTGAGGTTCCATCGAGAACTGGTTCATGATATCCTGCAGTTCCATTTCAGATAGACCGAATATTTCCTGAAGGATCACCATAGTCTGCGCAACGATTTCCGAAACTTCTTTCAAATCCGTTCCACATTCTTCCGGTGACTGATTGGTAGATGTGGGTTCCTTCACCTTCAATCTCGTGGAATCGTTGTTGGCGCTTACACTATTATCTTTGTTATAGCGATTAGCTGATAAACCTTTGCTCCTGTTGGAAATATTAGAATTAGCATCTGCGTTGCCTGATTTTCCTGAAACCTGTACTGCCTGTTTGTTCATAAAGGTTTCAAAAACTGTATCTCCTGCTTTTGTACTCCGCTCCGGTGTAATGCTGCCCGCCTTTGTTGTAATCCGGGCTATTCCCTGCATTGTCATTCTCTTCCCTCCTTTCTTCTTAAAAATCATCTACGAAATATATATCGGCAGACCATATTGCTTTCTTTAGTTTATAGTCTTCTATTTCTTTTTCATGGATGTCATCTTTGTCGTCACCTGGGCCGCTGTAGTCGGTGTCATGTTTTGAAGAATCAGGGCACTCTTTGACGGCTGCATGCTGTCAAGGATTTTCGCCACCAGACTGAGATCATTGGTCATCTCAGACAAAATTGCTGCTGCACTGGCCGGTTCCATTTTTCCATAGGTATCTGCCTGGTCTTTGATTTCCTGGGAATATTCATAATCCTGACAAACTTCTTTATAGATTTTTTCTGCATTATCCGGCTCGATCCCCTCATAATATGTCTTATATTCTTCCGTATCCGGTGCCTTGTCATTGTATACGACATTTTCATCAAATTCCTGTACCCGTTTTGCAAAGGAACTCTGAGCTTCCTCAAACTTCTTCAGCCGGTTAACCTCTGCCTGCAGTTCCTCCACCTCACTGCTGTTGGCAGAGCCTGCATTTTTGCTGGCAGCCAACTGACTCTCCAGCTCCTTAATTCGGGCATTGGCCTCTGCCAGATTATCATACTCTTTTTCCTCTCCATCCTCCTTCTCCGCTGGAGTCGGAAGAATCATATTGACAACTGGTACATCTTTCAGTACCGGATATAGTACTTCGCTTCCAAAATTCCCCACATCCAGTTTAATCAATACACCAAAAATAGCCAGCCAAATAATCACTATCACCAACACAATCAAAATCGTGATAAACTTGCCACCGGCACTCTCGTCATTTTTTACTTCCTGTTCATCCTTATTATCCTTTTTTGCCATAATTGATCTCCTTTCACTCCTGACTGTCAACGCCGTAACGATAACTCACCAGCTCATCAACTTCCTTTTGTTCTCTCAAATTTTCCTCTGCCAGGAATGCCTCCAGTGCTTTTTCCCGCAGTTTTTCAAAGGTCTTTCGCTCCTTCATCGCTTCATTCAAATGTTCCCTTGCCACATCTACTTCCTTTTCCCGCTGCTTCACCACAAGAATCTGCTGACGGACATACATCCGAAGAATTTCCACAGCATCCTCCCGGCTGCGAATTGTCCTCACATCCAGTGCATCTGATACCTCCTGCTGCAACTTTTTCTTGGCTTCAGCAAGTCGCTGTTCCAGTTCTTCCTGTTCAGCAACCGCCTCCTGAAGACGAAGATTGGCCTGGGCAAAATTATTCTTTTCCTGATCTTCCAGTTTTTCTTTCATATTCAGAATATTCTGCATGGAAAACACAAACTTTGCCATCGCTTATCCTTCCTCGCTCATAGGATTTTCTGCAAATATATCCCTCATCTTTTGCAGAATATCTTCAAACAAAAACTTCTCATCGGTTCCCTGCCGTAAAAAATTATTGACCGCATCAATTTTCTCTATGGCAAAATCTATGTTTTTATTGGAACCGGCACGGTATGCACCGATGTTAATCAAATCTTCCGCATCTCGGTAAGTAGCCAGAATATTTTTCATTTTCCCCGCCAGTTCTTTATGCTCGCTGGATGCCACAGCACTCATAACACGGGAAATACTGGCAAGCACATCAATGGCCGGATAATGATTCCGCTGTGCCATGGATCGGGACAACACAATATGTCCATCTAGAATTCCCCGAGCAGTATCTGCAATCGGCTCATTAAAATCATCACCATCCACCAACACAGCATACAAACCGGTGATGGAACCTTTGTCCGAATTGCCCGCACGTTCTAAAAGTTTCGGCATTTCTGCATATACACTGGGTGGATAACCACGAGAAACCGGAGGTTCACCCGAGGCCAGGCCGATTTCTCTCTGAGCCATGGAAAATCGCGTCAGATTATCCATCATTAGAAGAACATCCTTTCCCTGGTCACGAAAATACTCTGCCACTGCCGTTGCCGTCTTTGCCGCCTTATTGCGAATCAGCGCCGGCTTATCCGAAGTGGCGACAACCACTACCGAACGCTTCATACCTTCCGCCCCTAAATCCCTCTCGATAAATTCGCGAACTTCCCTGCCACGCTCTCCAATCAGAGCAATGACATTGATATCCGCCTTTGTATTCCGGGCAAACATCCCCATCAAAGTGCTTTTTCCCACACCACTTCCCGCAAAGATACCGATTCTCTGCCCTTTTCCCACCGTAATCGTGCCATCTACCGCCTTGACCCCCAGCGGAAGCACATCTGCAATAATCTCTCTGCTCAACGGGTCAGGAGGAACAGCCTCTACGGAATAACGCGGACAATTCTCATCGATAGAAGTCATCGTCATGGGTTGTCCCACACCATCCAGTGTGCACCCCAACAGGTCATCACTTACCGCCACTTGCAAAGGTGCTCCGGTATTTTCCACCCAACTGCCCAGTCCAACTCCTTCCACATCATCATAGGGCATCAAAAGAACCCTGTCATCACGGAAGCCCACTACTTCCGCTTTTACGGGTTCTGTTCGGGTGTTTGACTTAATCAGACACAAATCATTTAATTTTGCACTCGGGCCAATGGATTCAATGGTCAGTCCAACCACTTTTGCAACTTTTCCCAACTGGCTGACATAGCTTTTGTCCATCAGCATATCATATTTCTCAAAATTAATCGATGGCATGTTAATAACCTTCCTGCTTGATGGTGCTCAATTATACCAGCATACGGAGTGTACTGATCAGATTCCCCAGCTGGGTCTGAAATCCACAGTCAATCATCTGCTTGTCTGTCTCTATAATACATTCTCCTTCTGTCAGACCCTTTTCCTCCTGAACTTCCAAGGTTCCGGTAATGCCGGTTTTTTCCAGAATATCTTCCTTATTACTCTCAATATACAAAAGATCCTCCGCACAGACACGGATTGTGTAATGTTTCGCCGGTTCTATATCTGCAATTCCACTGCGAATCAGGTGTAAAATAACCTCTTTCCGGTCGGACACAATAACACCTGTCAGCTTTCGAATCAGGGAACAGAGAATATCCACATATTGTCCCTCTGTCTCCTGAATCATTTTTTCATATTCCTGTTCCTGCTGCCTTTTCCTTTCGAAAAGATCTTCCTTAATCTGCTCAATCTCTTCCTGCGCTTCACGAAGCCCCTCTTCTTTTCCCAAAACTGTTCCTTCCTGTCTGGCATTCTCCCGCACAGCATCCGCCTGCTCTCTCGCCTCTTGAACAATTTCTCTGGCCTCTTCTCGTGCATTTTCCAAAATAGAAGCAGCCTCTTTGTCTGCCTCCTCGGATTTCTGTTTGAACATTTCATCAAAATTTGTCACCGGAACACCGGCAGAAAACTCTGAGTCCTTTACGTCCTCTTTTTCCTCCATGATTTGGAGTTCCTTCTCCTTTTCTACCTCGTCAAGTGATTTCACCACCACTTTTTTCTTCTGGTCAAAAGGAACAAATTTTCCTTCATCCGTCTCATACTGAATCACTTTCGTTTCTTTCCCCTGCAAATTGACAAAGGGATACTTGATCAAATTAGACAATGATCTCGTCACCTCCGCCACGGGAAATTACAATCTCAGCAGAATCCTCCAGCTTGCGAATAATATTTACAATCTTCTGCTGTGCTTCTTCTACGTCTTTCAGACGAACCGGTCCCATATATTCCATATCTTCTTTAATCATATCAACCAGACGGGTAGACATGTTGTTGAAGATTACATTCTGTACCTCTTCATTGGCATTCTTCAAAGCAACTGCCAATTCACTGTTCTCCACTTCACGCAGAACGCGCTGGATAGAACGATCGTCCAGCATAAGAATATCCTCGAACACAAACATTTTCTTTCGAATTTCGTCGGCAAGTTCCGGTTCCTCGATTTCGAGATTTTCCATAATATGCTTCTCTGTTCCACGATCTACAGTATTCAACACTTCTACTACCGAATCCACACCACCAACAATGGTGTAATCCTGACTCACCAGAGAAGCCAGTTTTTGCTCCAGAATATTTTCCACTTCCTTGATGACATCCGGTGATGTCCGGTCCATCATGGCAATTCGCTTTGCCACATCCGTCTGCTTGTCCGGTGTCAGGGAACTGATAATTCCCGCTGCTTGTTGCGGCGACAGATAGGACAAAATCAGGGCAATGGTCTGAGGATGTTCATCCTGAATAAAGTTGAGAATCTGTGATGCTTCTGTCTTGCGGATAAACTCAAATGGACGTACCTGAAGAGATGCTGTCAGTTTGCCAAGCACCTCCTGAGCCTTGCTCTCTCCCAATGCCTTCTGCAACAAATCCTTGGCGTAACCAATACCACCTTCTGCGATATACTGCTGTGCCAGACAGACTTCGTAAAACTCATTGAGAACCTGCTCCTTCTGAGACGGCGAAACACTTCTCGTGTTGGCAATCTCCAGGGTAAGCTGTTCAATTTCATCCTCTTTTAAATGTTTAAAAACAACAGCCGCCCTCTCCGGTCCCAGCGTAATTAGCATAATCGCCGCTTTTTGGATTCCGTCCAGCTCACTATATGTATTTCCTGCCATTAAATAGCCCCCCAGTCATCGTTAATCCAATTGCGCAGAAGCAATGCTACTGCTTCCGGGTTTTCATCTACAAATTTTTCTATCATCAAAAGAGTATCCGATTTATCTTCCAACTCAATCTCATCAAGATTTGGCTCATTCTCCCTGGTTGTGGCAAGCAAATCCTCTACCGACAATTCCGGTTCCATCTCCGTCACTTCAACCGGTGACGTTCCCTTGATAATCACAAATACCAAAAGCCCTGCAATCAGCACAGTAAGAATCACCATGAGATAATTGGTCACGTTGTCTCCAAAAGAGCTCTCTTCCTTCGCCTCAAATACCGGCTTTTCCACAACACGAATCTGTATATTATTTTCCGCAATACCAGTTGCCGCTGCAACCAGCTGTGGCAGATTTTCAGGCACTTCCTGCTCCGTCACATTGCTGTTGGCATCTACATATTCATCAAATGACATTTCGTCAAGAGCCCCTTGATCTTCCAGCGTTTCCTCTTTTATCACGTTATATCTGGTCAGCACAACGGCAATGGAGGATTCATCTTTCTTGACAGCTCCAATCTCATGCTCGATGTTCTGTACTGTCTTGTTCGGAAGGTACTCATATTTATTCAGTATCTGTTCGGAAGAACTGTTTCCACCGGTATCAATCATCGTATCCGTCACATCACCATTGCTCTCTGTCCCCGGAATCCCTCCGGAGCCGGAATTACCCGTGGATTTATATTCATAAGAACTTCCATAAAGTCCCTGGTCCTGCCCCTCATTGGTGGTATATGTAGTTACCAGTTCCGTAATCTTGTTCATATCAAAGACAATATTACTCTTTGATACTTCCACATCATCATAGCCGGCCTTTGTCAGCAAATCACGGACATATTTGGCAAAATTATTTTTCAGTTTATCCCGATATTCCTCTGTACTGCTAATCGTTCCGCCAAGTCCTGTATCTTCCTGGCCATTAAACAACAGATTTCCTTTGGTATCAGTCAATACAATATGATCCGGTTTTGCGCTTCCCACAGCATTGGCCAAATAGTAAGCAACCGCCTCCGCAGTCTCTCCATCCATGGTCTTGTTACCTGCCATCTTGAATGAAACACTGACCGAAGTTTCTTCCTTATCTGCATAAATCGTGCCATCATCCTTGGGGCGGTTGATGTAAACAGTAGCATCCTCCACTCCCTCAAAATTCAGAAGCCCCTTCCTGATGGATGACTGCAAAGCCAGAGTTGCCTTCGTCTGCTTCTCATCAGAGGACGTTGTCATATCAGATTCCAACGCCTTCTCCCATGTCATTTCATCATCGGTAATCTGGTTTTCTCCCATCAGAAGAATCGCATCCGAATACTCCGACTGTTCCACTCGGAAAGTCGTATTCCCATCACTGTCTGATTCCTTTTCATAATCCACTCCGGCACCCTCCAACGCCTTGTCAAAGGTGGTGGCCGAATCCCCACTCAGCGTTGCCACATCCGTGTAGACCGGACGAGTCATAAAATAAGCAAGCAAAACAATAGCAATCAAAATTGCACATGCCACGCAGATAATGATTGTTTTTTGTTTTGCTGTATACTTATTCCAGAATTCAAGAATTTTATCCTTGATTGCAATCAATTGATCCATCATTGTTTTTTATCGCTCCCCAAAGCTATAGTCTCTAAATCTGCATATTCATAATTGAGCGGTAGGCTTCCACTGCCGTATTCTTCACGGCTACTGTATACTGCAGAGACACATTAGCTTTCTGCTGTGCCACCATCAAATCATGGAGACTGTCACTCTGTCCCATGGCATACTTTACTTCCTCCACCTCAGCAGCATTGGAATAATCCTCGGTCTGCTTCACAAGATTCATGGCCGAATTCAACAGGCTGTCAAAACTTGCTGTCCCTGTATTCTTCGACTTCTCCGTCTGCATACTGTTATCCGCATATTTACTTATATTTTCAATGCCACTAATGGCAGATAAACTCGCTATATCCATTCTATTCCTCCGTTCCCACAATCATATCCTGATATCATCAACCCTGACCGATATCCAGAGCCTTCATCGCCATCCCCTTGGTGGAATTCAACACTGTTACATTGGCCTCAAAAGCACGGGTAGCATCGATCATATCAGTCATCTCTGTCACCGTGTTAACATTCGGATAAGTTACGTAACCATCTTCATCTGCATCCGGATGTGAGGGATCATATACCATGTTCCCCTCTGAATTATCCTCCACAATTTGGGAAACTTTCACACCCTTCCCAATATTATGACGATTTGCCATACTCAAGCTTTCGCTGAAAGTCGGATAACTCTTTTCCTGAAAAACAACCGCCTTCCGTTTATATGGTTTGCCATCTGCCCCTCTTGTTGTGTTGACATTGGCTATATTTTCTGAAATTGTGTCCATACGAAGCTGCTGCGCGGTCATACCGGTAGCACTGACATCCATGGCTCCAAATACTGACATATCAATCCCTCCTTAGCTTACTTATGTTGTTTTAAGAGCTGACTTCATACGAGAAAATTCCTGATTGATGGAATTCATCAACGTATAATACTTTATCTGATTCTTTGCCAGTTCTACATTTTCCGTGGAAATATCCACATTATTGCCATCAATACGATAACTGAGTCCCGGCTGCTCCGTATATACGGTGGCATTTAATTCGTTGAGGTCAATGTTTGCCACAGTCTCATCCAGGGAATCCGTCCCCGCCACGGCATTGGACAAATAGGTCTCAAACTGCACATCTTTTCTCTTGTACCCCGGCGTATCGGCATTGGCAATATTATTTGCCAGCACATCATTTCGTGTCCAGCTGGCATCCGCTGCCCGATCCAATACGTTTATGTAGTTGTAAGCATTTGATAAAACCATATCCTCACTTCCTCTCTTAGAAAAACGCAAATGGCATTATGATCCCATATCACAATTCCCTTTGCGTTTATGAATTCCATTTCTCACGGTAGTAACTGTCAAATTCTGTGTAAACAATATCGTTAAGCACTCTGATATGGGTTCCTTTTACACCGGAAGATTTGGTCTTTATTAGACCGGCACTCTCTAACTTTCGGAGTGCATTGACAATT
Organism: Eubacterium sp.; assembly: GCA_022767895.1. Lineage (GTDB taxonomy): Bacteria > Bacillota > Clostridia > Lachnospirales > Lachnospiraceae > Eubacterium_F. The sequence goes on along the minus strand of JALENH010000140.1, from coordinate 25,657 downwards.
ACCGTCCTGGTAATGCCTATCTCATTTGCCAGTTTGCTCGTTACAAGAGTTCCTTCCTCGCCAGCCAATGCATGGAACACATGACTTACTGCTTTCTGCTCCAGTGGCGTGAGCGCTGTCAGAGCAGAAGAAAAATTGCTCTTCTTATGCTGCTCCATATCCGATTCTTCCTGAACGGCTCTCATAATCTCCAGTCCTACCACAGTTGTACTGTATTCACTTAAAATAATGTCTTCAATCGAAAACTCTTCTTCCTGACGATACAGGAATAATGTTCCCAGACGCTCTCCACCAATACTAATCGGTGTAATTAACGCTTTAAACCCTGCAATTTCCTCTTTGGAAAATCCCAGGGTCTCCAGATTCACATTTTCCTTTGTGGAAAGTACATTGAGAAAACGTTCATTCATCGCTGTCTCAATATAACTCCCCCTCTTGTCCTGAAAACTCGGAATCGTCCCGTCACCATCTACATAAGTCCCCAACAGCTTTCCTTTGCTGCTAATCACATAGGCATTCGCCCGTAAAACCTGCCCCAGCACGGAACAAATATCGGTAAACGCCACCTTGGAAGAATGTTTGTCATTGAGGAGACGGTTGATCTTGCGAGTCTTGTCCAACAGCTCAATACTCATGTCATATGTCCCCCATAGAACAATATTATCATAATTTCTTTCTATTGACAAGCATTAACTCTCTGGTTTTTTATCTGTCTTCTTTTCCATGATATATCCGCAGGAATTATCGGCACAAACCAGTTTATTCCCCTTCTCCAACATCATACCGCCACACTCGGGGCATGTCTGACCGGATGGCTTCTGCCAAGTCATCACGTCACACTCCGGGTTGTTTTCGCAACCATAATAACGGCGTCCCTTCTGGGTTTTCTTAATCACAATTTCACCACCGCACTTCGGACATTTCACTCCAATTTTCTCATAGTACGGCTTAGTATTGCGGCACTCCGGAAATCCCGGGCAGGCAAGAAACTTGCCATGGGGCCCGTACTTAATAACCATGTTGCGGCCACAGAGTTCGCAGACCACATCTGTCACTTCGTCTTCTATTTTTATTTTCTCCAGAGCCTTCTCTGCATGTTTTACAGCCTTTTCCAAATCCGGATAGAAATTGCGGACAATGGTTTTCCACTCAACGTTACCTTCCGCCACACCATCCAATAACGCTTCCATGGTGGCTGTAAAATTCACATCCACAATAGTCGAAAAAGCACTGACCATGATCTGATTGACAATATCTCCCAAATCCGATAAATACAAATTTTTCTGTTCTTTTGCCACATAGCGGCGGGAAATCAGAGTTGAAATCGTCGGTGCGTAGGTACTTGGACGGCCAATTCCCAGCTCCTCCAGTGTTTTGACAAGAGACGCCTCGGTAAAATGAGCCGGTGGCTGTGTAAAATGTTGTTCCGGTACAAGTTCCGTTAAGTTCAGCTCAGAATCTTTCGTCACCTTGGCAAGTACGGCATTCGCTTCCTCTTTATCCTCATCCTGCTGGTAAACTGACATAAATCCCGGGAATACCAGTTTGGAGCCGGAACTGGCAAACTGATGACTGCCCGCCTTAATCCGCACGGAAAGAGTTTCATATTTTGCCGAATGCATACGGCTTGCCACAAAACGTTTCCAAATCAACTGGTAGAGACGAAACTGATCTCTGGTCAGAGATTCTTTCACCTGAACCGGCGTCAAATCCACATACGTAGGGCGGATTGCCTCATGGGCATCTTGTATCTTGCCATTCGTCTTCGGAGTTGCCGCTTTCTCAATAATATTTTCTTCGCCATAGGTGGCGCTGATATATTCTTTACATGCCTTGTCTGCTTCCTCGGAAATACGGGTGGAATCTGTTCTCAGATAGGTAATAAGACCGATGGTTCCATGCCCCTTCACCTGCACACCTTCATAGAGTTGCTGCGCAATCTGCATCGTTTTTCTCGTCGGAAAATTCAGATGCTTGGCACACTCCTGTTGAAGCGTGGAAGTAGTAAATGGAAGCGGCGGTTTCTTGGTCCGCTCACTTTTCTTAATACTGCTCACAGAAAAAGGCACACCCTCTAATTCCTTTTGAATCTTTTCCGCCTCTTCTCTGGATGCAATTTCATGTTTCTCCGGATTACCATAATATTTGGCAACCAATGGCTTTTTCACACCGGAAACAGAAAGCTTAGCCTCCATCGTCCAGTATTCCTGAGGTATGAAAGCATCAATCTCACTTTCTCTGTCTGCAATGATGCGCAATGCCACAGACTGCACACGTCCGGCACTTAAGCCTCGTTTTACTTTTTCCCACAAAAGGGGACTGATGGAATACCCTACCAGGCGGTCTAATACACGTCTTGCCTGCTGGGCATCCACTAAATCCATATCAATATCCCGGGACTGTTTCAGGGATTGTCTGACTGCGTTTTTCGTAATTTCATTAAAGGTAATGCGGCTGGTTTTCTTGGGATCCAGCTTCAAAGCATGACATAAATGCCATGAAATTGCCTCTCCTTCACGGTCCGGGTCGGTTGCCAGATAGATTTTATCAGCCTTTTTTACTTCCTTGCGCAAAGAGGCAAGTAAATCACCTTTTCCACGAATTGTAATGTATTTGGGTTCAAAATCATGTTCAAAATCTACCCCCATCTGACTTTTAGGCATATCGCGAACGTGGCCGTTTGATGCCACAACTTCGTAATTCTTCCCCAAAAACTTCTTAATGGTCTTCGATTTAGCCGGAGACTCCACAATAATCAGATTCTTTGCCATATTACCCTCCATTCCGAAGCGTCAGCATTCCACTGTTTCCGGATTGTTCTGTTCCTGAAAATTTCAACAAGTCCTAGCATACACCATTTTTATCAGCCTTTCAAGCAAAATTTATATTTTTTTCATAAAGTACCCCCTCTGTATCTCCTCCACCAGGTCCTGCCTTTTCAGTTTCAAAATACACTTCATAAGGTCTGTCTGCGATACATCCAGTCCCTTTGCCAATTCATCCATATGGGTCGGTCTTGCTCCAATATATTCCAAAACTTCCCTCTCCATACCCGTTTCCGGTTCTATTTTCTCCTTTGTATTCAGACCATAATACTCCAGAATATCGTCTGGCGAAAGGACCGGTACTGCTCCCTGCCGAATCAGGCGGTTGCACCCAACACTTAATTCATCCCCAATCCTTCCGGGAATCACAAATACATCCTTGCCCTGCTCTAAGGCAGCGTCCGCGGTAATCAGTGAACCACTTTTTTCTCTCGCCTCCACCACAAGGATTCCGTCTGACAATCCACTAATAATACGGTTTCTCATGGGAAAGAATGCGGGCTGTGCACGGGCATATGCCGGAAACTCCGAAAACACACCCCCGTGTTTCCGGATGCTTTCATAAAGCCGCTGATGACGGACAGGGTAACATACTTCCACACCGGAGCCAAGTACGGCAAAGGTATCTCCTCCCGCTTCCAAAGCTCCCTGATGACTCCAGCCGTCAATACCCAGAGCCATGCCGCTGATAACCTGAACGCCCCCCTCAGCCAGACGGTATCCAAACACTCTCGCCATATCCCTTCCATAGGGTGTACAGTTTCTGGCTCCCACAACACCGATGGAGACACGCTCCTTTGAGGGGAGTTTCCCTTTTACCAGAAGTTTCTTTGGTGGCTGGTAGAGATTCCGGAGAGCCTCCGGATATTGTTCGTGAAAAAAGGAAACAAATTGGATTTTCTTTTCTCGCATTTTTTCCCATTCACTTTCCCAGTTTTTCTTATTTCTTGCCTCTGCGACAAGTTCCCGCTCTCGCTTTTTCAAGGCATCCGCACCCATAATCTGCTCTTCCGTAGCATAGTAGATTGCCTCTGCCGTCGAAAAGATGTCATGGACCTTCCGGATAGCTGAAAGCCCAAGACCATGTATCGAGCAAAGCCAAAAAAGATATTTTTCCTCTTCTTGATTCATCCTTCTGCCACCCCCCAATATTTCCGGTCCACACTGCGAAAGCGAACTGCTTCCGTGATATGTTCCTCTCGAATATCATTGCTCCCTGCCAAATCCGCAATCGTACGGGACACTTTGATAATCCGGGATATACGCCGCATGCTCAGTTCCTGTCCCTGAAAAAGCATTTCCAGATATTCGCGCTCTTTTTTGCCCAGAGGACAGTATTTTTTAAGAGCGGTCCCTGTCAATTCCCCATTGTAGGAAAAGCTTTCTTCCCGGTACCGCATCCTTTGCATCTCCATGGCCCGGCTTACACGTTCCCGAATATCTGCTGAGCTCTCATTTTCGTGCCCATATAAATGAAAATCGGGAAGTCCTGTCTCCACACACAAATCCATGCGGTCTAAGAGTGGTTCACTAACTTTCGCCAGGTATTTCCGAATCTCTCCCACGGTACAGCGGCATTTATCCCGGTCAGGAAAATAGCCGCAGCGACAAGGATTCATGGCCGCCACAAAGGAACAGTCGGAAGGATATTCGTAACTCTTTCCCACACGGGATATCGTAACTTTGTGCTCCTCTAAAGGCTGACGAAGCACCTCCAGAGAAGCTCTGGAAAATTCCGGAAGCTCATCTAAAAAAAGTACGCCCTTCGATGCCAATGTAATTTCTCCCGGCATGGGGATTCTCCCTCCTCCGGTAAGAGCTGTAGGCGTAACAGTATGATGTGGTGCACGAAAGGGGCGCTTTGTAACTACAGAAGTACGCTCCGGCAAAAGACCACATATGCTGTAAAGTCTCGTAATCTCCAGACTTTCCTCCATATCCATCCGCGGCATAATGGTCGGCAGACGTTTGGCAAGCATGGTTTTACCACTTCCCGGTGGTCCAATCATCAATAAATTGTGTCTGCCGCTGACAGCAATCTCTGCCGCCCGTTTCATCGCACTCTGTCCCACTATGTCAGAAAAATCTACAGAATCCTCTTGGGAATTCTGCCACTGTTCAAAAGAGATATGTACTTTCTCTTTTTCGATGTCTCCCCGCAAAAACTGAACCGTCTGTTTCAGCGTGTCCATGCCATAAAGTTCAATATCCTGAAGAACTGCGGCCTCCCAAACATTGGCAGTGGGAACGACAAAACGATGAATCCCCTGCTCCCTTCCGGCAAGAACCATAGCAAGCACACCGTTGACAGCATATAACGTACCGTCCAAGCCCAATTCACCAATAAAAAGCGTATTTTCCGTGCATTCACAGGATAGATGACCGAATGCGGTCAAAAGAGAAATAGCAATGGGAAGGTCAAAAGAAGTCCCTTCCTTGCGCAGATTCGCCGGCGACAAGTTAACAGTAATCCGCTTCGCCGGAAAGCGGATTCCCATCTGGCGCACCGCAATGCGCACCCGCTCTCTCGCCTCCTTCACTGCCGAGGCAAGAAAACCAACCATATCAAAAACAGGCAGTCCGTCACTGACGTCTGCCTCGATGCAAATGACCCGGGCTTCCACACCTGACACATCTGCACCAAACACTTTATTAAACATAAAGTCCTCCTCATCCGAGGATTGATCCATCTTCATCATATCACACGTCATGAGAGTGTGCAAGTCCTTTTTTAATCTTCTATGGTTCCCTGATGATCCAACAATTTTTTAATTTCATCCACAAAAGTATTAACATCCTTAAATTCACGATATACGGAAGCAAAACGGACATATGCCACCGGATCCAGTTTCTGCAGTCTGTCCATCAATATCTCACCAATCTGGCTGCTTGGCACTTCCTTCTCCCCCAGATTAAAAACAGCACTCTCGACAGAGTCCACCAGTTCATTAATCTGATCCACAGAGATCGGACGCTTGATACAGGAGCGGAATACGCCCTTCTCTATCTTGGAACGGTCATAGGGTTCTCTCGCCTGATCTTTCTTAATTACAACGAGCGGAATCGTCTCCAGCTTTTCATAGGTAGTGAAACGTTTTCCGCATTTTTCACATTGACGACGACGGCGGATGGAACTATTGTCATCTGCCGGACGAGAGTCGATTACCTTTGTATTTTCCTCAGAACAAAATGGACATTTCATAATTTTCTCTCCTTTTTTTCTACTACTGTAAGTATATCGGATTTCCCCTCAGAAGTAAAGTCTACATTCCACATTTTTTGGTAACTCTTTCCTTATTTACTTCCACTAAAATCAGGTCCTCACCAATTTTGCATATATGACAAATTTCAATAATGTACTCTTCTTCTCTTCCCAGTACACCAAAAAATTTACACGGCCCGGGAATGATAATATGGGTAATCTTTCCTGTGCACAAATCAAATTCCACATCCTCCACAAAGCCCATTCGCTCGCCATCGCATATATTTATGACTTCCTTTTCTTTGAGATCGCAAATCCGCATGTCCTAACTCCGCTTTCTATTCTTACGATTATTCTATGATTGGACGCATAAATCGTTCCCACTCCGTTCATGCTAAAAGGAGAATAATTATCTAAAAAGGCAATAGGAGGAAACCGACATGGCACACTACAAAGTTGAAATCTGTGGAATCAACACCAGCAAACTCCCACTCCTTTCCAATGATGAGAAAAAAGAACTTTTTGACAAGATAAAAAATGGAGATAAAGAGGCAAGAGAACAGTATATTCGTGGCAATCTCCGGCTGGTTCTCAGCATTATCCAGCGTTTTAATAACAGTAATGAAAACATCGATGATCTGTTTCAGATTGGCTGCATCGGACTCATCAAAGCCATCGATAATTTTGATGTAACACAGGATGTCAAATTTTCCACCTATGCGGTCCCCATGATCATTGGCGAAGTACGCCGCTATCTTCGGGATAACAATGCCATCCGTGTCAGCCGCTCACTCCGTGATACAGCATACAAAGCTATTTATGCAAAAGAGGCGTTAATGAAAAAGCAGGAAACAGAGCCTACCCTTGAGGATATCTCAAAAGTGATCGATGTCTCTCCCGAGGATATTGCCTTCGCTCTGGATGCTATCCAAAGCCCGGTCTCCCTCTATGAGCCTGTTTATTCCGAAGGTGGTGACACACTGTATATCATGGATCAAATCAGCGACAAAAAGAACAAGGAATCAAGTTGGGTAGAACATCTCTCCTTGAAGGATGCCCTGGACCACCTGCCTGAACGGGAAAATAACATTATCAAGCTTCGCTATTTCGAGGGCAAAACCCAAATGGAGGTCGCAGAGGAAATCCATATTTCCCAGGCACAGGTTTCAAGACTGGAAAAGAATGCACTGAATCTGATGAAGAATCATTTGCAGTAGGAATAATAGTTACTATATATATCAGATTGTTACACGAAACGAAAAAGGAATTTCAATCAGCGAGAGAATTTGATGCGAAGCATCATCTCTTCTCGAGTCGATTGAAATTCCTTTTGGTTTTAGGCCTTCGTATACTTCTTTAATGTCGCACGAATCGCTCCCGGTCCTGCAATCAGTTCCACAAACATTCCCTCTACCTTCTCACCAAGTCCCACTTCATAAAGATCTACGGCAAATATGGTAGCATCGGAAAGAATCGGTTTCAGTGCCGCATGCACATTGCTATCTCCAAAGGAGATTCCCTGCACGTAGGCTTTCACCTCATCCAGACGAGGATCCGGACTCTGCTCAAATGCATTTCCTTCATCATCCACTCCCATGAGATAACGGCACCATCCTGCCAGTACAAGAGGAATCAATGTCAGGTTCTTCGGATCTAAATCCTCTCTGGACTGATACAATTTGATGGTCTCGCCAAATCGAATCGGCAGTTTCTGGGATGTATCGCAGGCGATACGCTGTGGGGTATCCGGCATAAAAGGATTGGGAAGACGTTTTTTCAAAACAGCTTCCGCAAACTCTTTCGGATTGATAACACCCGGATCTACAACCACCGGCATTGCCTCGTCATAACACATTTTCTCAATCAGGGTGCTCAGCTCAGCATCCTCCATCTCATCGTGAATAGAAGTATGCCCAAGCATACAGCCGTAAATTGCCAGTGCCGTATGCAGCGGATTCAGGCAGGTACAAACCTTCATTTTTTCTACCTTATCCACCGTCTCTCTCTCCGTAAAGACAATTCCTGCTTTTTCCAATGGCGGACGGCCATTGGGGAAATCATCCTCAATTACAAGATAACCGGTCTCCTCGGAATTCACAAAAGGAGCTGTATAGGTGTTGCGGCTTGTAATAATCAGTTCCGTATCTTCAAAACCGTCCTTCTCCAACATCTCCTTGACATTCTCGTCCGGTCTCGGCGTAATCTTATCAATCATGGACCATGGGAAAGAAATTTTTTCTTCCATATAAGATACAAAGTCGTCTCCCACTTTACCGGCCTCTTTCCACGCTTTCACATAATCCATCACACCGGCCTTCAGCTTGTCCCCGTTGTGAGAGCAGTTGTCTGTACTGACAAGTGCCAGAGGCGCTGCATTTTTCTGAAAACGCTCGTAACAGAGGGTCGCAATCCGTCCCATAAGATGACTCTGCTGTCCCGGCCCAGCCGCCAGTCCATCCTCTACCCCCGGAAGATTCTCACCTTTTCCGTTGACTAAAGAATAGCCTTTTTCCGTGATAGTAAAGGTCACCATCTGCAGAGAAGGATTTTCAAAAATTTCTGTCAATCTGCAAAAATCTTCCGGCTCCGAAGGATCCGCAACCAGCGATTCCACAACACTTCCTACCACATGCTTTTCAATGGTGCCGCCTGCCTTCAAAACAACAGACAGACTCAATCCATCATAGGGTTTGTAAGCTTTTGTAATAATCTCATGGTCAAAACTTTCAGCCACAATAACACCTTTATCATAGCTTCCATCGTTCAGAAGCTCCTGCAGTTTAGCAGCAGGAAAGGCACGAAAAATATTACCGGCACCAAAATGAACCCAGGTCGGAGCTTCCTTTGTTTCCTTCTTTACAGCTTCCCTGTCGTAAGCCGGCAGTTCATAGCCCTTCTCCTCCCACTCTTTTCTGGAACCATTTTCCACATCTAATAACTTCATAATTGCCTCCCTTTATTTGTTCTTGTGAATTGCTTCCCATAATCCGTTGAGATAAGCCACTCCCAGTGCACGGTCATACAACCCATAACCCGGTCTTGCCTGCTCATCCCAAATCATCCGTCCGTGGTCCGGACGGATACAGCCATCAAAGCCCATGTCAATCAGCGCCTTCACGATTTCATACATATCCAGATTACCATCGCTGGACAAGTGGGATACCTCATGGAACAAATCCTTATTCTCATATTTAATATTGCGGATATGAGCAAAATGGATTCTCTCTGCTATTTTCGGATTGCGGATAATCTCCGGAAGGTTGTTGTTCAAATTACTTCCCAGGGAACCGGTGCAAAGGGTAAATCCATTGTAAATGCTTGGATTCATCTCAGCAATCTTCAAAAGATCCTCCTCACAGGTAACAATTCTTGGAAGTCCAAAAACATCCCATGCCGGATCATCCGGATGCACAGCCATCTTAATCTTATACTTCTCGCAAGTTGGCATAATTCCATCCAGGAAATATTTATAATTCTCACGAAGCTTGTCTGCATCTACATCTTTATACTTATCGAACAAATCCATAATCTCATCCCGACGGTTTGGCTCCCAGCCCGGCATTACGAAACCGCCACTGGCTTTCTCAATGCGGTCAAACATCTCACTGGCGTCAATTCCGTCAATGATAGAGGAATCATAGGCAAGTGCCGTGGAGCCATCCTCCAAAGGCATGGCAAGATCAGTTCTGGTCCAGTCAAACACCGGCATAAAGTTGTAGCAAACCAGATGAATGTCTGCTTTTCCAATTGCCTCCAGGGACTTGCAATAATTTTCAATCAATTTGTCCCTTGTAGGAAGACCAATTTTGATATCCTCATGCACGTTGATACTCTCAACGCCCACTAATTTCAAGCCTTTGGCCTCTACCTCTTTCTTGCGTTTCATAACGTCTTCATAAGTCCATGGCTCTCCTGCCGGAATATCATGAAGAGCGGTGATTACACCGGTCACGCCGGGAATCTGGCGAATCTGATCCAATGTTACACTGTCGTTTCCCTCTCCATACCATCTCAATGTCATGTCCATAATTTTTTACCTCTTTTCTCTGGATATTCTGTCGTGTCTACCACGAAATTAGTATGCGGCGAAACACGCCTTATTATTATTCTATTACAATTTACAAACGTAAATCGCAATTATTCATAAATTTTACGTCCCTGTGCATCCTCTGCACCACTCTTGCGGTAAAAATAGGTATTCACACGGTCTCGCCACTCTCTGGCGTTGGCAAGCTGTCTCTCCATACGCTCATGCACGCGTTCATAAACATCCTCTGCCAGTTTGTCCTGCAACGACTCCCAACGGGCAATCATCTCCTCAACCTCTTCCACTCCTTCAAAATGGGTGTCATAGATATGCTGAATCAGGGTTTTTCCGCTTTTGAGTACAGCATCATACCGCACATAATGGAAGAATAACAGCAATTCCTCCGGACACGTTTCCGGATCCGCATACACAGTCCGCCAAGGTTCATTGTATTGATCCGTGTAGCCTGTCCCAGCCGGTGTACGGTCCACACCCAGACCATCCCGGTCTGCCCGGTGATAGGTTCCCCATCGGTCATATTCGTAGCCGTCAATATCCGGCCCGTAGTGATAATGAGGTGTCACCATCCAGCCAATGCCAAGGGGCGACGTATATTTTTCATAAGTGGACCAGGACTTCATAAGCATCGGCACGATTTCCTGCTCTACTTCTGAGCCAAGTGTCAGTTCGGTCCATTCTCTGGCAATCACATCCGATGACAGAGACGGATTCATGGTCATTCTGCCATAACCATAAGTATTCGCCGCCGCCAGATCACTGCCGGTCCAGTTGAAATCATTACCCGTATTAATCACCGCTGCCATACCACAGAGCGTTTGCCCATAGACAGAGCCATTGACAATCTTCTGTACCGTAGAGCCTTCTCCTTCAGCATACGTATCAAAATCAAGGATTTCCCGCCACATCGGCAGAAGATAACAGAGATCAATCTGCTGACCGGTATACTCTTGGGCAATCTCCACTTCCAGTATCATATTGGTCTTTTTCAACCCACCAAACAGAGGCGATACCGGTTCTCTCACTTGGAAATCCATCGGTCCGTTTTTAATCTGCAGAATCACATTGTCATCAAACTGTCCGTCCAGACCAATAAAGTTATCGTAAGCGGCTCTGGCACGGTCTGTCTTTTTATCCCGCCAGTCCTGTCCACAATTATAAACAAAACAACGCCAAATCAAGGTACCACCAAACGGAGCCAGCGCCCTTGCCAACATGTTGGCACCGTCTGCATGGGTGCGGTCATAGGTAAAAGGCCCCGGTCTTCCCTCGGAGTCTGCCTTTACCAAAAAGCCTCCAAAATTCGGTATTACTTCATAAACATGGGCAACTGTTTTTTTCCACCACGCTGCCACATCCGGATTCAGGGGGTCACAATTATCAAAATCCCCCAGTTCCATCGGCGCAGCAAAATTGACACTGGTATACAAGGAAATTCCATACTGATTGAACAAATCTGAATACTGCTTTACCTGCTGCAGATAACGGTCCGTGATAAGATACGTCTCCTTCTCATGCACATTGACATTATTAATGACAATGGCATTGATACCGATGGAGGCCATCATACGGGTATACTGCTCAATGCGCTCATCCCAGAGAATCTCGTAGTCCTTGTAAAAAAAGGATTCCCCGGAATACCCTCTCTCAATACTGCCATCCATATTGTCCCAGTGGTTCATGATGCGCAAAGGCATCTCCGGTGTATTTGCCACGGGAAGTTCTTCCAGATGCCCAGTGCGAATCAGCCGCAGAAAATGAAATACACCATATAGTATACCACTTTCTGACTGCCCGGTAATTTCATATTTTTCTCCACTGACAGAGATGGTATAACCATCCTGGCCGGATACCAATTCGGCATCCAGTTTCAAATTAACTCCTTGCTCTGCCGGGGTATTGATAACATCAAGTCCCTTCCCAGTCATTTCCTTCATGGCAAGCTTATATTCCCGTACAGCACTGCTGACAATTTTACCCTCACATTGCACAGCCAAAGTCAGCCACTCCTGTTCATATTCTGCCAAGGGTTTATAATCCAGCCAACATTTGCTAAAATTCATCGCAATCTCCTCTTATTCTTCAATGATGTACTATGTATTTTAAAAGATTAAATAATCCCTAATTTTCAAAAATTATTTTAAGAAAGGGCTGTGCAAAACAAACCTTCCGCTTATTCTGAACAGCCCTTATGAAACTAACTTTCTTTAATTCGATTAAATCAAATTATTTTGTGTGCGCTTTTGCAAACTTCTCATATTCTGCATTTACTTTACTGATCTTAGCATCCCATTTGGTCGAAAGCTCTTCGATCTTCTTTGCTGGCGTTGTTGCCATTGCATATACCGGATAACAGAAATCACCATAATCAATCTCACTGATCATTGGCAGATAGGAGGTTGATTTGTGCTCTTCTTCAAGCATCATAGAAATGGTCTCATCGACAGCATAATCATCTCTGAACTTTGGATAATACTGCTCAAGAATCTGCTGCTCAGGTGTGTAACCATCGATTGGCTCTGTATACAAGTCATAAGCAAAAGCAATCTTCTCAGCTTTTTCAGCATCAAAGCAGGCTGGCATAACTACAATATTGTCGTTTGGTGTCTGCTTGTTGGTTGCACCTTCCTGATCCTGATTGTATGGGAACATTACGAAGCCCCAGTCATCTTCCATATCAGCGAAAGCACTAATCTCATAAACCTCAGCGGTCTGCATTGCTGCTTCACCATCACGGAATGCTGCTTTGTACCAATCCCATGCTACATTCTCTGATGGTTTTGGCTTAATGTAACCTTTCTTAATCAAGTCAACACCCCAGTTCATAGCATCTTTGAACTCTTTGCTCGTGATTGCATTCTGGTACTTGCCATCTTCTCCACGGCTTACGAATGTAGCATTATTATTAGCTGCACACATAGGCAAATAATATTTGGAGAAACTTGCCATTGCATACTGGTCTGTCTTACCATCACCATCGGTATCTTTGGTCAGCTTCTTGCAATACTCTTCAAATTTATCCCATGTCCACTTGTTCTTTCTCTGCAGTTCATATGGCTCATCCTCTGGAATACCTGCTTCCTTGAAGAGACGTTTGTTGTAGAAGATACCTCCACGTGGCTCGTTGTCAGGACTCATACCCCAGATTCCATCACCAATGCTCATCAACTCTTTTACCGTAGGATTCCACTTCTCCTCAGAGAAATCAAACTCAGGAAGTGTTGACAAGTTATACATCAGACCCTTCATCAATGGCTCTGATACGAATTCCTGATACAGATAGTACAACTCATATTTCGGGCTGCTCGCCATAACATCATTTACATAATCTGACTTAGCATCTGTATAGGAGTATACAGAATCACGAGTAATTTTGAAATTATACTGATCCTGAATACTCTTCCAGTATTCGTTCTGCTTTTTACCAAATTCGTCTGTTCGGTCAGCAAGGGTATCCTTTGATGTAAACCAGTCACCAACTGTAATCTCCATGCCACCCAGGTCATCAAATGTCTTCTTATCTGCAGATTTGCCATTCGCACTGGAACCGGATGCTGTTTTGCCATCCTTTGCGGAATCGCTGCCATTACATCCAGTAAGTGTTCCTACTGCAAGAACGACACAAAGACCCATTGCAATCAGTTTTTGCATGCTTGCTTTCATTTTTTTTGCCTCCTTATTTTTTATATTGCTATACCGGTTGCACACCAGCCGGTTATAACCAAATTTTGCTGTTTTGCATCTCCCGCCGCCGAAGCGGCGAAATATATTACATCTTAATACCTGACTGGCTCAAGCTTTCTACAAAGCCTTTCTGAGCAAACAGGTAAACAACAATCAATGGAATGATTACCAGCAAAGTACCTGTACCAATCATTGCCGAAGCATATGCTGTCGAAGCTTTGTCCAGACCTGTTGTTGCCTTCACATAAGAGTTAAGCACTTCAGACAGACGTGCTACCTTATTGGCCAGAATCGAATAGTTTGGAAGGAACATTCCCGAATAAAAACTATCCGTCCACTGCCATACGAAGGAGAACAGAAAACAGGATGTAATCATTGGTTTTGCATCCGGCAACATAATCCGAATAAAAGTCTTTACTTTGCCACATCCATCTACATAAGCGGCCTCTTCCAGCTCTTTTGGTATTCCACGGAAGAACTGACGAAGCATGTAGATATAAAGTCCATTTTTCAATCCCATACAGCCCAAACACATAAACGCATATGGAGCAAAGGAATCCAAGAGGTTTAACGGTTGTCCCGTAATCAACGTAAATATTCCGAAAATATCAAAGTAACGGAAATTCAAATACAGGGAAGACTGGATTGTAGATGGTGGAATGACAATCACCAGCACCACCATAGCAAACCAGAGGCCCTTCAACGGGAACTTGTATCTTGCAAAACCATATCCTACCAAAGTACAGGAAACGATCTGAAGAAGACTTACTAACAGGGAAATCCACAAAGTATTTCCAAGAGCCGCCCAATAATCCATCAGGTCACTGGCTATCTTAAAATTGTCCAGCGTAAAATGGCGAGGAATAACATTTATTGTAGAGTCATACAAATCCCGTTCTTCCATAAAACTAATGGAAATCTTATTCAGCAATGGCTGCAAAATCAGGAAACATAATCCAAACAACAATACAAAACGAATAATTTTATATGCCACATTGAAGGACACTTTTCGTAACAAATAGCCGTTGGATTTTTTATTACGTTCCCTGAAGGTCTTAAACTTACTACCTATCTTACTCATAATAATATACCCTCCTAGAAATAATCAACGAAACAATACCCAACGCTACAATTACACATAGAAAATATACCCACGCCATAGCTGACGCCTGACCATAATCCATTCGGCCTCCGATACCTATCGCATCAATTCTTTCCATAACCGTATTATCTGTCTTTAAGAAGAAGTCAATAACGGTATACACGATATTTACCAGAATCATGGAACTAACCATTGGAAGTGTAATCTTCCAGAAACTCTCCCATGCGGTACATCCCTCAATTTTAGCCGCCTCAAACATACTTGGCGAAATTGTCTGCAAAGCAGAAAGGAAAATAATAATCTGGATACCGGACGCAATCGCAATGTCATATACACTGTTGATGATATCAAATACATATCCAAACATTTGTGACATCGGACTGGAATCTGAAGTAATCAAAATACTTTCCAGTACTCCTGTAATACTCGTATCGTTTGAGGAAGCCTCAATGGCATCCTTCATGTCAGCCAGAAGTGTGTTTCCACTCTCCAGACCAACAATAACGCCGGATGAAAGAATTACCGGCAGGAAGAAGATAGCACGCACGACACCTCTTCCCTTAAAGGACTGATTTAACAGTAATGCTATAAAGAAACTGAAAATCAATGTCGCCGGAACATTAGTCAGCATCTTTACAAGCTCTGAAATCAGGTTCGGAACAAACTGCTCATCCACTAAGAACGCCTGGCGGTAGTTTTCAAGTCCTGCCCAAGTCATAGACAATCCGCCCTCAAGTTCTACCGTACTAAAACTCATTCGCAATGACTGTATCAGCGGAACAACAAGGAACAAGATAAACCCGATGATAAATGGTGCAATAAATAAATAGCCTGCAACTGCATTTTTAAATGCCAGGGTCTTTTTCTTTTTGTTTTTGCGAGCCATTTATTCTTCACCTCCCTTCACTGCTGCGAAATCTCTGGCCGGAATCTCCTGGCCATTGTATTGATAGTTGCTATAGTTGTAGTTTACAACTACTGCTTTTCCG
The DNA here is from genome assembly GCA_022767895.1 of Eubacterium sp. GTDB lineage: Bacteria > Bacillota > Clostridia > Lachnospirales > Lachnospiraceae > Eubacterium_F. The sequence continues at coordinate 9,810 of JALENH010000140.1, read as the reverse complement.
CCTTCGAAGGTCGTCTTATATACGCCATCAGCAAGTCTCTCATGCTTGTCAATTCCTTTATCGTAAGTACCCTCGAATGTCTCGCTGAACTTGTTATACAAGTTCAAAGTATCATCTTTCCAATCATCATAATTACAAGCATAATATCTGGTATATTTACCATCCTGTAAAACACTTGTCTTTTCTGCGATGTAGGTGAAGTATAAACCAGCACCTGTTTCTGCAGATTTCAGAATATTTTCTTCCTGATTCTCTGCCAGATTAATAGCTGTTCCGGAATAATTTACCAGGCCATGTAACGCCATCTGATAGAACGGAACCTGCTCGTCAATGATATTGACAGCGCGGGCATCCAGATTCATATCCGTCACAAAATCTGCATATGGTACAGCATACTGGTTACCTCCGGTGATCATTACCTTATTGCCACCCTGTTTCAGGGACTGCATTTTCTTCACCTGGAGATTTAACGCGGCCTCACGGGATACGCGATCTTTCGGATTGTAATCACCGGCAAGTGTATTACCGATATCTTCCATACCTATGTTTTTACTTCCGTAATCATTGACTTCTTCTACATAATTGTCAACGGATTCCATCGCATAGGCTGGTTTCACAAGGTAATAACTATCATAATTATGATATTCTGTATAATCATCATTTGCCTGATAAGTAATTGGATCCCAGTTATACAATTCACACTCTTCTCTGCTGACAAACTTGGCCGCATTTCTTGTTGAGCTGAATCCATCAAACCATTTATCTTTGTATACATAGTTGAATGTACCATTCAGATAAAGATCCATACCATCTGTCTTGTCTGCATATGCTGTCAAATCTTCCAAATCAGAAGAACTTCCAAGACGACCAACAGTACTTACTTTCTGTGCCGATGTCTGTTTTACACCGGTGTTAAACCAACCAGTATACTTAGCATTAACATTTCCAATCCCGGCTTTTTTCAAGTCCTCTAGAATCGTTTTTGCCTGTGTATAGGAAGTCAACGACTGGGAACGAACAACAGGATACCCCAGAATATGTTCCGTATCGTCCACAGCACCAATCATCTCTACAGCCAGTGCCTGACTATTGCCATCTACTTTTCCAAGATTTGGATACTTCTTCTGAAGATAGCCGCGATATTCCTTCGCCAATTCTGAATAATCAGTTGAATCTGTGAAGATGTATCTCTGGGAAATTGTCTCATCCGGAAGACCGTCTTCATAAACACGAACCGTCGTATCCGATTTGGTCGACACATCCATATTCTCACCATGAATCATGCTATAAATGAACGTGCTGTAATTGTATCCATTATTCTTTCCTGATATATCAGCCTGCACGGTAGCATAGGAGCTTCCCTCTTCTGCAACACACAGGAAGGAACTTTTACTTGTCTCATTGGCAATCGCAAACAATGGAAAATTGGATTTTGTCTCATCTACAATTGTTGTACGAGCCTGTCCGTAATCCCATCCATAAATATCACTCTGATATCTCTGCTGACCGGTCTTGCCGTTATTGAAGTTGATCTTTCCACCGCTTCCTTCCGGAACGAGCATATAACCGTTCTCGTCCTTATTAGATGCTCCCATATAAGGAAGAAGCTGCAACTTAACAATCGGATAATCTTCATTGTAAGAGATCTCCTTCATCGGAACCTTTACAAGCAGATGATTGTCCTCAAGTACATAATGTACGGAAATATCGAAAATCGGCTTTCCTTCGTTACGGGATACTTTGTAATCTCCCATATCTTTCGCACGATCATCTAACGTATAACCAGCCTTTTCAAATTTTGTCTCCAACTGCTGAAGACGAGAATCTGTGACTTCTTCATCCAAATAGTAAATTGGCTCATCTTTCAAATCCGGGAACAACTTCTCCCCCTTCGTCAACAGCTCTTTGTCGGAAGCCTCATCAGAGGAATTCAGTTCTTCATAATTGTAATAAATATAACTACGAAGCGCCGACTTTTGTTCTGATGAAGACATTTTATCCAAATACTGTTTCATCCGAGATTCTTTGATTGCCACCGGGCAAGTATAGGTTTTCTCGAAATCACCTACCGAATAACTTACTTTAATTTCATTGTCACTTACTTTCTCAATCTTATAAAACTGATTGTCCCGAATACACTGCGAATAATTATCAATCTCTTTCTTGGTATCCGTGCTATTTGAGTATGTAAGATTCAAAGTTGAACTCAATACATCTTTGTAGTGTCCCTCAGCGGCAGCATACTTCTCCACATCTTCCGATGATGGATTAGAACTATATGTCTTGCCGGTTGCCTTATCTGTAATCTCAATCTGAGTGGAGGAACCACTAACAGTAAGTTTCAATGAATCATTCTCAATTGTAACATCTCCGCTATTGTCATACTCATATGTCTCCATTTCCTTGCCGCCTTCATCACTTTCACCACAGGCAACAAACAAAAAACACGAAAGTACTGCAATCAGGAGCAAATACAATTTCTTTTTCATTCTGCCATTTCCTCCTTTCATCAATACATTCGGAATACGGTTTCTTTATAAATCGAATAGAAATATGAGAAACCATCACTAATCAAACTGAAGAAGAGTACTAGCAGGAATACGATAATCAGCATTCCCACAGCTGAGAAAATCAGTGATAAAAATGCTTTTCCCAACATGAAATCATGAATCATCATAACCGATGCAATTATCAGCAGTCCACACCATATCAGTGAGAAATTACTGAACACCGAGTAAAATGCACCTTCTTCTTCGGTAACAACATTACTAAGCGGAATCAGAATCAACTGAATGAGCACGTAAGGTGTCATCGCATAAGCTGTTCCCATCCAGATATCCTTCAATGTACCTTTACCATCAAACAACGTTGTCAGGCACCAGTTTGCCACAACATACACAATAAATGGTACAATGAAAGTTGCCATTTCTAAAATCAGGTTCACATTATCCCAATTGACAGGATTAAACACAAAACTGGTTGCTCCCAATTTGATCAGGTTTGTCAAAAGAACCAAAATGATAATTGTATTGGCAGCCGCCATAGAACCTCTCTTTTCATGAGTCAAATCCCAAAAACCATCAAAAGGTCTTACGATACAATGCAGGGAATAACGAAGTGAATCACGATAACGAATCCATGCATCTTTATTGGTCAGTCTTTCTTTTATTTTCATCCTTTTTCAACCTCCCTTCTGGCTTTCTTCACGAATCCAACGCCAAAGCCCAGAAGAATGAGAATTGCAAGAATCACAAGGATTGTGCCGATGTTCTCTTCAAACCACTCTTCTCGATATAGTTTGAATGCTTTGGAATAGTTCTTTGCATCCAACTTCAACTCAAAATACTCCATTGCCTCTTTATATTTCTTTTCACGCAGGAGTGCACGACCAATTCCAATATATGCCTGATCGTAGTTACCATTATGTTTCAGTACCTCACGCCAGATTTCAGCAGATTTCTCATAATGCCCCTTCTTATATTCTGCCAGGCCCTCATTAATCAGTCTTCCGTATTCGGTCAAAGTAAACTGAGTAATGGTTCCCAGTTTCTGATCCACAACAAGAAGTGAATCACCGAGATCCTCAATCGCAGACGGATTCATAAACAATCCCGCTTTGTAACCATGTCCACCAAAAGCATATAGCATGTTACCCTGGAAATCATAAGCAAAGATACGTCCCTTTGTATTATCCAGTGCATAATATACGTCATTCGGCAGACAACAGATATCGACAAACTTGGAAGGTCCTTTCATCTCTCCTCGCTCGGTATAACGCAAATCACCGTATGGATCGTTATAACCATTGCGGACGAGGATATCGGTACCTTTTGCATTCAGCTTACGAATCGGCTCAGCAGATTCTACTGCTCCATCAAAGGTACTGATAGTCGCATAAATAAAATCTTCTGAGTCAAGACACAGGTTCGAGTACTCTGTTGGTACAAACAACTCCATCTGTGCTCTCTGCTCTTTCGTTGCCACCATTTTCCACAAATATGTGAAGAAGTCGTAAGTAACTTCGCTTGCTCCTACAAAACCGGTAAAGTCTCCGGCATCATCGAATTCCAGGAAACCTTTGTTAACATTCTGAACCTGAGCAAAAACACGTCTCGCTCCATCCACTACCAGCTTCTGTGGCAAGAATTTGGGGTCTGTGTAGGTCTTATCCTCCGGACGTCCAATCTCTTTTACAAGACCTCCCTGTGCATCCAGATGAACGATTTTGTTATTACCGGTATCGGCAATATACATCTGTCCGTCCTCTGTTACGAACACATCCTGAGGACCATTGAGTGCAACATCTTTTCCCTCAGCATTCTTGTAACCTTTCACATCCTTCACAAAGGTAAACTCACTGTTCTCATAAACGAATTCACAGATTCTGTTGTTTCCGGTATCTACAACATACATCTTATTGCCTGTTGAGTAGATTCCCTGTGGTTCGGAAAAATTTCCGCATTTGCTAAAATCAGAGCCCGAAATAACCCGTTCAACCGAATAGGCATCCGGAGATTCACGATCCACATCCCAGCAATCATATGTATATGTATAATGTTTGCCGTCTGAACTGTTTGCCAGAGCCTCCACATTGCCTACAAGGAGGGATGCAACGAGTAATAACGCAAATACAGAAGTAAATCGTTTCATTTTTCTCATTTCTTTTCCTCCTTTATCAGTCTTTAATTCCGGAACTAGCCATGGTTTCCAGAATGTTACTCTCTGCCAGAATAAAGATTACAATCGGCACCATCATAACAACCATGGTTGCCGCCGAGCCAACACCTGCACGAGCGACACCACCGGCCATAATCTGCTGCAAAGCATATGGCAGCATCTTGTATTCTTCCGAATATATATATACCTGACCTTTCATATTCCAAAGGTTCTGTACAGAGAAAATCGTAACTGTCAGCCATGCCGGCTTTACGTTCGGCATAACAATCCGCAGGAAGATACGTCCTTCCTTGGCACCGTCAATCTTTGCCGCTTCAATCAGCGCATCCGGTATCTGCTCCATAAACTGTTTCATCAGGAACAATCCCATTGGCAGGGCAAGTGCCGGAACCATCAATGCCAGATATGTATCAATCCATCCCAGTTTGCTCATGATAATATAGGTAGGAATCTGCAACACATAGGCATTAAACATGATGGCTGCCTGAATAATTTTAAATATTCTTTTTCCACCCGGAAAATCATATTTTGCCAATACATATGCGGCCATAGAGCCGATAATCAGATGTCCTACTGTACCAAGTACGGTAATGAATACGGTGTTAAATACGTATCTCGTAAACGGCACATAAGAACTTGACATAACAACAAGCAAATCCTGAAAGTTGTTAAAGGTAGGATTTTTCACGAAAAATCTTGGCGGGTAGATATAAATCTCATCCAACGGTTTAAATGCACTACTGATGGAATATACCAATGGCAGTACAAAGAAGATACCAAACAGGATCAGCAAAATGTAAATACCGATATCACCACCAACGGAGCGGTTCGGCTTTCTTCGTTTTATTTTAAATAATTTCATCTTTGCGATACCTCCTATCAAGTTCCAACTTTGCTCAGCAGCGACTGTATTGCCTTATTCAACAGAAGCATCACCGCAAACAATATGGTTGCAATCGCAGAGGCGTAACCCATTTCAAATCGAGTTGTACCATAATCAATCAAATGGGTAACTACCGTACGCGCCGCGTAATCGGTACTAGGGAAACCACAAAGTGACATCGTCTGGTCTGCCACACCAAAGGTCTGAGTAATGGCCATAACGGCACCGAACAGAAGCATTGGTTTCATACCAGGAAGTGTTATGTACCACAACTCCTGCCAGCGGTTCTTTACACCGTCCACATAACCAGCCTCAAACTGCGAGTTGTCAATACCCTGAAGTCCGGCAACAAAGGACAAGAATCCCTGACCAAGACTCATCCACAGTACAACGATGATAATAACATTCATCATATACTTTGTGTCTGTAAGCCATAGAATCGGCTCACTAATCAAACCAAACTTTATCAAAAATGAATTTACATAGCCGTATGCATCTCCACTGAACAGAATGGACCATACCAGATATGCCTGACCCGAAATTGTAGGTGCGTAGAACACACAAACGGCAAACGCACGAATGTATCTCGGCAGCTCGTTAATGAACCAGGCAAAGAGGAACGCCATAATATATCCAAGCGGACCTGTGATTGCTGCCAGCAGGAATGTGTTCTTGACCGCAATCAGGAACACATCATCTGCAAGGAGCAGGTCGATGTAATTATCTACACCGACGAATCTTGCCGGCTCCAGCACGTTATAGTACGTAAAGCTGTAGAAGACCGACATCAATACCGGCAAAATGTAAAATGCAGTAAACACAATCAAATATGGCAACAGGAACAGGTAACATGTCTTGGACATCTTAGCCTTTTTCCAGGCAATCTTTGCATTGCGCTTCTTAATCTGCACGTATTTTCCCAGAAAATTCATCTTCTCACTCCTCTCTTATTTTTGTTTTTTTCAGCTTCTTCTTGCTCCAGAGTTTTCAATCCAAACTCTTCTCGTTTGTTCGACAACTCCTTATTTATCGTAGTAACATAATCAAGAATCGTCTCACGGGGATCCTCGTTGTTATTCATAACTTTACGGATTGCATTGGTGATATGACGTTCAGTATAGTAACCACCGGCAACCTGAGCAATACCAAATGCCCATTTATGCTGTTCTTCGAGAGCTTTTGATTCCTTGCTGCTCCAGGACAGCGTCTTGAAAGTTTTTTTGTTGGCTGTTGCATAACGTGCCGCCGCACCCATGACAGCCTCAAGTTCTCTTGCATAGGTCGCCTGAGTATCAGAACTTGCCCACCATTTCATAAAGCTCCATGCCATATCTTCCTTGCCGCGCTCCTCTGCACCGCGAAGCATCATAGAAGCAGTACCCCAGCTCTGGACAGAAGAGTTTATAGAACCATCTTCCTGCTGGACGCCAGGCACCATTCCAAAGTTCCAAAGACCTTTAATCTCCGGCGCGAATACAGACAAGGTATTGAATGTACTATAATCCGCAACACCGATTGGCATCTCACCGCTTCGGAAACGGTTTGCAAAATCATACTGTTTAACCAGCTTATAGTTCGTAAACAATTTTGTATAGAACTCAAATGCCTCAATACCCTCAGTGCTTCCGATGGTCGTCTCGATACCGTCATCACGGTACAGGGAACCACCTCGCTGAACTAACTGTGCATAATAATTTGCCAAGTCAGGGTTTGATGCATTGTTAATCTTACGCTCTACCGAAGGAATCGCAAAAGACATACTGTTCTTCTGAAGTATAGGAAGAATTTTAATAACATCATCCCACGTCTTAATCTGAGTGGCATCAATTCCAAGCTCATCCATAATATCCGTACGATAGAACAGCACATTGTAGTTTTCCGTCTCCGGAAGTCCATACAATCCGGTATGTCCCGTTTTGTCCTTCAACCAGTAAGATACGTAGGAACTTTCCTGATAATCCGAAAGAACCTCTTTGTAATCCGGGAACTGAGTCAAGTCAACAGTCGCACCACGAAGGGCATAGTTGACAGGCTCCGTCTGTGAAATACAAAGTGCCACATCCGGACCATTACCGGACATTACCGCCGGCAACATCGCATTTACCGCACCAGCTGAGTTTGTAACCGTGTTGGCGGAAGCCGCCGCATCAATCAGCTTGACATTTACTTTTATTTCTTTTCCGTATTTTGCTTTGGATTCCGGCGTGAACTGCTGGTCAACCATATTCTTCAAAATTGTACTCTGGTCACGTCCAGCGGTAATCCACACATCAATCACATCCGGATCATCAGAATCATACACGTTACCAAGAGCAGATGAATCCGAGCGGAAGGAATTAACAAACAGTGTACACTCATGCACGATTCTGTCAAAGCTTCCCTCGTTCACTTCCTCGATTGCCGATTTGTCACCAGCCAGAACAATATAGTCAATATCCATTGCCGTAGCACTCAGGTTATTGATAGAAGTTCCCAACGAGCTAACATTTTCCTTAAAATTGGAAAGTGTCTGTGGAATCTTATCCGGACGTTCTACGAATTTGGCCATCTGTGCAGCCAGCGTCTGTGCGACTGAAATCTCGCCACCTCTCTCACCGGTATATGCTGTCACCTGATCAACCAGACGATACAGAATTTTCGACTCATCGTCCATAGCTTCAATGATTTCCGGATATACCTTTTCAATCTGATAATCACGGAATTCATCCGGCTCGGTACCAGTCAATACAAGAATCTGACGATAATACTGGTTCATGCGGTACACGCTGTCAGAAAGCTGCTGCAGATATTCACCAAGCTCGCCCAGCGTAATCTTCAGACGAATCTTATGCTCACCTGCTGTCAGATGAAATTTGTAAGCTTCGCCTTTCTCATTCTGCAGGCAAAGCATACTCCACGTATTACTATATGTAAACTGAACTTTTGAAGCCTCTTCAAACGGCACCTCACCATCAATCAGCAGAGAACGGTTGGCAATATAACCACGGTTATAACCCTGACGTCCCTTGATACCAATGACATAGTCACCTTCTTTTTCAACGGAAGTGGTCCACTCCAGCCAATCACCGGCAACCTTCCACTGGGTACCACCGATTACATTAAGAACCTGCTTATCCGTATTGTGCTTTGTTACATTGCCCTCTTGATCCTCATACTCTGTATCACCGGATGTACGGTCATAAGTTGCATACAAAGACGGCGAGGAACGGCGATCCGATTTCTCACCTTGAATCTTCTTCACATAGGTTTTCTCAACTTCATTGGGCTTACCTTTGTTCGCTTCTGCATATTCTGCATAAGTAGGTGTCTTCTTCTTATTGCCGACTTCCAGCTTGCGCATAATCAGGCGTTCATTAACACCAGTCAGACGAATCTTATTCACACCTTTATGGAAATAGAAATAATATGGTTCTGCCTCATATCCGGTAGGATCTTCAAAATAGGAAGAAATCCATGTACGAGTCGGGTCTTCAATCTGCGAAGGACGAATCTCATTCCCCTGGTTATCCTTCGTCGGTTTGCCGTCATCAGTGTAAACACGTCCGAAGTCAATACCCTCAGCACCATTAAATGGGGACTCAAACTTCCCCGTCTCCTCATTGTAGAGTTCCACCTTGGTCTCAATCGCAATACCTCGGTCATCCTTATCCCCTGTCGAAGGATAATACTCCAGGCGCATATTATAATAGCCTTCTTCCTTCACATCCACGGAATACACTGCACTTCCCTCTTCTGGAATCAGAACAGTTTCTCCCTTCTCATTCTCCGGACCAAGATCGTTATGTACAGTGACATTTTTGGTTGTCTCATTCTTCTCGAAATCCGCAACCGGAATATCATAGATGCCACTTGGTGTATTGGCATCTGTGCGTTTCGCCACATAATCACTATACTGGCCTTCACGCTGATATTCGCTGCTCATAGCGTCAAAATCCACACCTGCGTACTTGTCGGAGTTGTCGCTGACAGACGAACCCTTTAATTTGAAAAAGAGTACAAATGCAATAATCACAAGTACTACAATCAGGAATGTCCGTAAGCCTTTTTTCTTCATCAACTTTGACATAGCTGTCGCAATCTCCTTTCGTTGTTTCTCTTTTTATGCATTCTGCCAATGAACCATGTCCCCTATGCAAAACACACGATGTTTTTTTTGTATAATATGTATACAGTTTGTAATAAAGTATATCACCATTTTTGTGACATGTCCATAGTTTTTGAGATAATTTTTTATGAATATTTGCTAAAAA
>JALENH010000200.1 GCA_022767895.1 Eubacterium sp. | reverse complement strand
ATACATTAATGAAATTAAAAGGTTTCCCCTCATTTGCAATTGGCTCATCATATAGAGTTTTTGAAGATGACTTAGAAAAATTCTTAAAAGAACATAGAGGGCTAAAGATAATATTAGAATGAATTAATAGAAATAAGTAGGTAATACAGACGAATAGTTTACCTACTTATTTTTTTGTTGACAAATTATATTGATTATAGTATCATTGTTTTTGTTAAAACTTAAATATATTTACTACCCTAATTTCTACCCTGATTTCTACCCTAGTTTGATTAGAAAAAACAAGAATGTATCAGTAAAAACCAGTAAATATCAGTAAGTTGAACAAATGGTGAAACAATCGGAAATTAGCATGAAATGGTGATAAACGATTAGTTATGCTTCGATAGCTCAGTCGGTAGAGCACTTCACTCGTAATGAAGGGTGCTACATTCGAAAAATAACGAGTATTCGTTATTTGTAGCTTCTTTATAAAAATTCTACCCTGTTTTTCTACCCTGTTTTACAAACTACATAACATACATAACAAACTGAAAGGTGTTGAGTAGTATGAAAAGAAGAAAGAATGGAGAAGGATCATGGGGAACTAAAACTATCAAAGGAGTTACTTATCAATATTATCGTGACCCTGATAATAAGTACACATACGGTAAAACCATAAACGAAGTAAAAGAAAAAATAAAAAAGAAAAAGAAACAAAATATTCATATACAACAATCTAGTGTTAAAACAATCGAAGAATATATGTTAGATTGGTTATCTACAACTAGACAAAAGAAGCTCAAACAACAAACATATGATTCGTATGAACTAATTATTACAAAATACCTTAATATGAACACTTGTAATTTTGGAAATAAAAATATAAAGATATTAAATTACGAATTAGTTCAAGAATATATAGATTCATTGGCAGAAAAATACTCTATTGGAACAATACGAAAAGTTTGGTCTATTGTTCGCCAATGTTTAAAATATGGCATGTCAAAGGAAGAATTACCATATTTTGATTTATCATTAATACAGATACCTTCCGAAGACAGAGTTGCTGTAAAAACAAAAGAAGTACCTTTTGCCACAACTGAAGATGTCGAAGCACTTTATCAAGAAGCATTTAGAAAAAAGGAATATTCAAATACTGAATATATGTATGGAAACAATGCAAGAGCAATTATTATTATAATGTATACTGGTTTAAGAATATCAGAATTATGTGCTTTAAAATGGGAAAATGTAGATATGTCAAATAGGACAATAACAGTAAAATACACACATGCTACAGCGAAAAATAGAGATAGAGATGCAACAACTAAAACGAAAACTATTATAAGTCTTCCCAAAACATATCGGCAACGTACAATACCTTTGTCAAAACGTGCATTCTCACAATTTGAATATTTTCATAAGTTTAACGAAAATCACAATGAAGATGATTATGTATGTGTTACTAAAAATATGACTCCTATGACTAGGCGCAATATCTTTAGAACATTAAAACAAATGCTTAGTAGATGTGATGCGAATAATGATTTAACACCTCATGCATTGCGACACGGATTTGGTAGCATATTGTTAAAAAACGGAGTTGAAATAAAAACTATTTCAGAACTTATGGGACACAAAGATATTAGAACCACATATAATATATATATTGGAATAACTGAACAACAAAAATTTGATGCAATTAAAACTCTCGATTAAAATCGTAAAAAATAGGGTATACAGAAACTTATCTGTATACCCTATAATTAAATATAAAACATTAACCTATAGTAACATTATAATGAAAATGAACATTCCGCAAACGACGAAAATAATTAAAATTGATATAATATCTATTGTATCACCGGTATCAGGTGATGAATCTGACAATGGTACATCATCATCCAAAAGCGTTGTCGTATTCTTGCTTGTCGTAGAAGCCTTTTTCGTATCATTATTCCTTAACTCCTTATTTGTTAATGGTGTATCTTCATCAATGGAATATACCGGCACATTTGACGGTGTTGCACTAATTAGTATAGTAGGAGATGGTGATATGGTCGTATTAGGTGTCATTGTAACAACTGGACTATTAGTTGGTGTTACTGACGGAGTTGGTGCCAATGTTTGTGTTGATGTAGGCATTATTGAAGTTGGTGATGGCGATGGTGAAATTGTAACTACTGTAGTAACAGTGTGAGTTACACTTGGCATTGATGTAATTATTTGTGTATTAGTTTGCGTTACTTTCGGTGTTGATGTCATCTTCGGTGTTGATGTCACTTTCGGTGTCGCTGTTACTTCCGGCAACTTTTTAGAAATCATATGCCACTCACCAGAGTTTCTGACAATCGTATCACAGACAAGCCATCCTTCACCAGTCACATTCAGATTCACGAATGCTTTTGGTGCAATAATGGTAGCACGCATATTATCAGATGAAATAGCTAAATCATTTATATATGGCATATTCCAAATCACAGACTCAGCAATCTCCTCATTGGTCTTCGTACCATCCTTTACAGTAAGTGTATATCGAGGAATCTCAACCTTATCCTTTTCTGTAATATTTAGGACAATTGTCTGATCATCACGAAGTGCAATCTTTAAACCGCCATTCTGGATTTTTCCAGCCATCAGATTGTCAATCATATTATCTGCATCAACATAAACGACGTCCTCTTTCACATCTGTGATGTCGATACTATAATTGTTCCCATCTTTTACGTCTGCTGATGTCTTGACATCCTTCTTGCCCACTACAGATTCTGCATAGTTGGAAACAGAAGCAAGCATAGCCTTTACTTCCTTCTTGACTTCTTTGTCAACTACAACCAATGGGTTGCCACGGAACTTGACATCTTCAACCACTTCGCCAATTCGAATTTCCCCAGATGAATTGGCTCTTGAATCAGATACGGTATTCCCATTCGTATGTCCATTTCCCTGATACTTACCCGTAGCAAAATTGGTCTCCATATCAGCTGTTTGATTCAAATAATTGCAGACAATACCATACTCAATGCAATCCCCCAGAAACGGCTGATTGTTAGAAGCATATGATGTTCCACCAATGATTCCAATCGCTACTACAATTGCTGCAATGGCTATTGCCGCCTTGGCCCAAAAGCCACGCTTCAATCTTTTCATATTTTTCCCTCCAGTCTTGATTCAAAGCACGAAATCGCGCAATTTTCTATACAATAAGAGTATAACACAACAGTTATAAGTATATCAAGTTTTTTTTTCATTTTTTTACAATTGTATGTTTTTTTTGTTAAAATTGTATAAAACAGGGTCTGATACTACAGTATATGTATCAAACCCTGTCTTTGTTCTACTTTTCCCCTTATTATTTACTATTTTGCCGCTTCTAACACGGAGTAAAACGCCTGTTTCGGATCATCCAAACCTGTTCCGAAAAGAAGTGGTGTACTATTCTTTCTCCACGAAATGCTGTCATAAAGCCCCCATATCGTCACACCGGTAATTCCTTTCACATTCATATTCTGATCCCGGTTTTTCTGCTTGCTTACAAGGAGGGACATAATATCTTTATAATGTTCCGCAAGATCCTCTTCTGTGTCTCCTTCCTCCATTCCAATATCCAGTTCCGTCACCTGAACCTGAAGTCCGGTTGCAAGGAATTTATTCAGCGCTGTCTCATATCTTTCCAGAGATGGATAAGCAATGGTAATGTGGCTCTGCATACCAATTCCACCACAAATCTTTGCTTCCTCTCCTTCATTAATATAGTTCACCAGAGTCACAATGTCATCTGCACAATCATATTCGTTATAATCATTGTAGAAAAGAGGAACCTTTGTTTCCAATCCATACTCCTTCAACATGCTATAAGCACATTCATAAGCAAGTTTTACATAAGTAGGCCTTAGTCCCATATCGCCATACACATCCACCCAAGATGTAGAGGATGGGGAATTGTCACGGTGGATATACTCATTGGTCACATCCCAGCAATAGACAATGGAACCAGCCTTCCCGTTCAGACTCTTCTCCTTTTCCATCACATGTTTCATGACTGTCTTGACATAGAACTCAAGCCGCGCATTCATGACTTCCTTTGATACAACACTATTATCATCACTGTATCCCTCTTTGAAAAAGCGACCAGCCGTCTGCTGATGCCACATCAAAACGTGGGCACGCATCTGAAGCCCATAGGTATTCGAAATTTCCAATATCTTATCCAGATTGTCAAAATTGAGTTTGGCAACAGTAGATTCCTGATAATTCTCCGGTATCACATAGCCAAGTTGCTTTGCCTGACTGACAGGGATTGTACCTGTCCAGGATGGCAACAACGAATCCGGCTTCATCTCATTCTCCAGTGTATAACTGTTAAACTGCTTCTTCGCAAAAGCCATGGTGTCCGCATTCTGCAACTGGTATCCATCATTCCACGATGTATTGTAATTCAATATATTACCTATCCGTTCAAATGTACCGGCATATGCATCCTTCAGACTGGGGAGCAACAAAGGATCGATAATCTCTGCCCCTTCTGTAATCTGCGTGATAAGAATATCATCAACCAAAAAATCATAGGTTCCATCCGGCCCCTCTAAATAGAATGACAACTCATCAAAACTGGTAGGAATGGTATAGGTTCCTTCTAAATAAGTCCACTCACCACTCTTACATTTCAACTGGGCCACAGACGGATATGTAGTATCTGTTCCTACTTTCAATTGTATGGACATTTTTATAGACTGCTCTGAACCCGTGTCTTGTTTCACCCATGCCGAGAATTTGTAGGTAGCACCTTTCACAATTGTGGATGCAATATTCAGTTCTGCACCATTCCATGTCGACATTCTGCCTGTGACAGAAAGTGCATTTCCTGTATGCCCCCCGGATACAACAGACAACGTCGTACCTCCTCTGGAGCCAAAACTATCCGTACCATTTTCAAACCCTGCCTTTTTGTACTCAACCGGAACAAATTCAGCCCCCTCCCCCGGTGTTGCTGTTGGTGTAGGCGTCGCTGTTACTTTTGGCGTCTCTTTCGGTGTTACTTTTGGCGTCGGCGTAATTTCGACTGTTCCCGTCGGGGAAACTACCGGCTTGCTGCTGGACACTGGTGGCGTGGCAACATCCTTCTTTTTGTCCGTCACCGTAATTTTACACGACAAAGATTTCCACTTACGGCCGCTCTTTACCTTACAGGTAGCGGTTGTCTTGCCAACTTTCTTACCGGTAATATAAACCGCATATTTACCTTTCTTTTTTAACGTGGCTATCGACTTCTTTTTAACACTCCACTTAATCTTCTTTCCTTTGGCATTCTTGACAGAGACTTTCTTCCTGTTTCCTTTTTGAACTGTAACCTTTTTTGATGAAAGAGTTACCTTTTTTGCTGCAAACGATTCGTTCACTCCGGACGCAGTCACAGAGGAAGAAACGATTAGCGCAAAAACAAGACTTGCTGCTCCTAATTTTCTGCCTTGACTCATGCTCTAACATCTCCTTTCATTTTAATTTTCATTCCAAAGCATGTACATAAGGAATACGATTTCCGCCCAATTATTCTACCTTCATTATTAAAAAAGGAACAACAATTGTAAATGCATTTTTGCATTCTATTCCTATACTATTCCATCACTCCCACACACTCCGTACTTAATATTTTATTCAATGACACCGATATATATAATGGCGATATTCAATCACCACATGGCACCAAGGTTGGTCTATGTTATTTTGCAAGGAAGCGCACACAAAAAGCACGGAATTGCAAACTTTGGTGTCGATTTGCAATTGCGTGAAAAGAAAGGATGCGATTGCAATGAAAATCGAAAGCAGTGCGGTCCAAATGGACGCAGTCTACTCCGCCAGCAAGGTTTCCCTAACGACACGCAGTTCAGGGAAAACATTCTCTCTGGCAGCCACCCAATCTGACAATAATAACTTGCCAGATATGTTACCCTCCCAGGCGGGTCAAAAGGCAGATTATGATTTATCACAGCCTGCCACTCTCATCTACATCCCAGCAACCGAAGACACTTTTTCCATCGAGGAATATTTTCACGATCTGAACACCCGTCTTCTTCGACATATCATCGAAATGATGCATAAGATGTTGAAGGGAGATAACTTTCTCAGCCAGTCGAAGACAGAATATCTTACGTCTGCTGACGACTACCAGAATGCCTCAAATCAGGTATGGTACCGTCACGAGGAAACGACGGACACTTACTATTCAGAAAGGGAAGCGGTGACTTTTGATACAAAGGGTATGGTACACACATCGGATGGCAGAGAAATCCCCTTTGGTCTGAGTTTTTCCATGTCCCGGAGTTTTATGGAAGAAACGCATTTGAATGAGGTAGTCAATGATGTTATGACATTCTATGATCCTCTGGTCCTGAATATGGATGTCCCAACAGCATCTGTTACAGACCAGAAATTCTTTTTTGATATCAATCAAGATGGTAACAAAGAGAACATATCCAGCCTGGGAAAGGGGAGCGGTTTTCTGGCTTTAGACAAAAATGGTGATGGTGTAATCAATGATGGTTCTGAGCTGTTTGGCACAAAGAGTGGGGATGGTTTTCGTGACCTGGCAGCCTATGATCTGGATAAAAATGGGTGGATTGACGAAAATGATGAGATTTATCAGAGTTTAAAAGTATGGACTAAAGATTTTGAGGGGAACGACACCCTCCTCTCTTTAAAAGAAGCAGATATCGGTGCGATATATCTGGGACATGTTTCTACCGGCTTTGATTTAAAAGACGCAGAAACTAACGACACCAATGCCCGGATTCAGAGTACCGGCATTTTTCTACATGAATCCACCGGCGAGGCCGGCACAATCCAGCATGTAGACTTTTCTGCCTGATATATCCATTTAGCTCATCCTATGTAGCGCGATGGTGCTTGTCAGGCATACGCTACAAAAAAAGGAATTTCAATCAAATCAAACGGATTGAAATTCCTTTTTTATCGATCCGGAATCTGCCAGTCAATGGGTATCTCCCCATTTTTCACTAAAAATTCATTGGTCTGGCTGAAGGGTTTACTACCAAAAAAACCGCGGTAAGCCGACAAAGGACTAGGATGTGGTGCCTTCAAAATTAAATGTTTCGGGTTGTCCAACATTTTTTCCTTCCCCTGAGCCGGTTTCCCCCACAAAATGAACACAATCGGCCTGTCCTGTTCATTTACTTTGCGAATAGCAGCATCGGTAAACTCTTCCCAACCCACGCCACGGTGGGACATTGGCTTATGGGCCTGTACTGTAAGTACTGTATTGAGGAGTAGAACTCCCTGCTCTGCCCATGATGTCAAATATCCATGATTGGGTATTTTGCAACCCAAATCATCATGCAATTCCTTATATATATTTTCCAACGACGGAGGAATGTCAACCTGTGGTTTTACGGAAAAGCAAAGACCATGGGCTTGGCCTACGTTGTGGTATGGATCCTGCCCAAGAATCACAACCTTCACCTGTTCCAGCGGCGTCAGATGAAAAGCCGTAAATATTTCATCGGATGCCGGGTACACCGGAACTTTGCTGTACTGCTCCCTGACAAAGAGAAACAGTTTCTTATAGTATTCTTTGGAAAATTCTTCTTTTAGAGCATTCTCCCATTCTCCTGTCAAAGCAGCCATACTATCCTCCGTTTGTTTTTTACATTCTTACACTGATTCCCCGGTCACGCAAATATTGTTTCAGTTCCATAATTTCCAACTCCTTAAAATGAAACAGAGAAGCTGCCAGTACAGCATCTGCCTTGCCATCTGTCAGAGCCTCGTAGAAATGTTCTTTCGTCCCTGCTCCTCCTGATGCAATAACAGGAATACTTACATTTTCTGATATCGTACGAGTCAGTTCGATATCGTATCCGTCTTTTGTTCCATCACAATCCATGCTGGTCAGAAGAATTTCTCCCGCACCAAGACGCTCCGCCTCCATGGCCCATTCCACAGCATCTTTTTCCATATCAACACGGCCGCCGTTTTTATAAATCGTCCAGCCCTCTCCATCCGTTCGTCTCTTGGCATCAATGGCCACAACCACACACTGACTACCAAATTTGTCCGCCGCTTCCGAGACAAGAGTCGGGTTTAAAATTGCTGCCGAGTTAACAGCAACCTTATCCGCACCTTCACGGAGAATCATTTTAAAATCATCAATGGTTCGTATTCCACCACCCACTGTAAAAGGTATAAAAACTGTCTCAGCCACTTTTCGAACCATATTTGCCTTAATCTCTCTGGCGTCACTGGATGCTGTAATATCAAGGAACACAAGTTCATCCGCACCCGCTTTCCCATAGGCAGCTCCCACCGATACCGGATCTCCGGCATCAATCAAATTAACAAAATTAACTCCCTTAACAACTCTTCCGTTATTCACATCCAGACATGGAATCACTCTTTTGGTAAACACGCTAGTCCTCCTATTCTATATTGAAGCAAAATTTTTCAGAATCTCCAGCCCCACATCTCCGCTCTTCTCCGGATGGAACTGGGTAGCAAATACATTGTCATGTTCTACTGCTGCATGTACATTAACGATATAATCTGTAGTAGCTGCCACATCTTCTTCATGCTTTGCTTGTAAATAGTAGGAATGAACAAAATATACATAAGTATCTTCCGGAATCCCTTTTAGCAGACGGGACGAAGGATTGATTTTCAGAGAGTTCCATCCCATATGAGGAATTTTGTACCCCTCCTTTTCCGGGAATCTCACAATCTCACCCGGGAGAAGTCCCAGCCCCTCTACGTCATGCTCAGACTCATCACTTCTCTCAAAAAAAAGCTGCAGTCCGAGGCAAATACCCATAATTGGAGTCCCACTCGCTGCTACTTTGCGAAGAGTCTCCGTAAGGTGGTACCGGTTCATCTTTCCCATGGCATCCTCAAAAGCTCCCACTCCGGGAACAATTACCTTATCTGCCTTATTAATCTGGGAAATTTCTCTTGTAATCACCGGTTTTTCGCCAATGTACTGCAATGCTTTTTCCACACTCTTTATGTTTCCTGCATCATAATCCACAACCGCTATCATGTCAACCTCCAACTGTTCTCTGGCTATCTTTCATCTTCCTTGTTGCGTTTTTCCCACTGGGCAATGATATTTTCCAAACGGCTTGTATATTCTTCCTGCGATTTACTGGAATTAATGTTCCTTGCCTGTGACTCACTGACACCAAACTCCTCGTAAAGCTGATTTGCCAGTTTCCCCTCCAGCTCATTGTATGGTCCCAGTATATCAAATTCTTCTGCTTTTCCTTTATTGGTATCGTAACTGCGGATTCCCTTCATCAAGGAATCCAAAGATTCCAAATACATCTTCATTTCATAATAATTTTGGTAGGCATCCAATTCATGTTGCAGTTGCATACATATCCGCACTTTTTCCTTCAGTTCCTGTGAAGATTCGGAAACTTCTACACCTGCCAGCGACTCATAAGCATCCTTGTAATCCCGCTCCTCAAAAGAGGATTCTGCATTACGTACTGAGCTTGTATAAGAAAGGGATTGGGTTCCTAATATAACAAGCACACAAAGCACCCCAAAGAACACCATAACAATCGAAGCTCCCAGTGGATTAATCCGGCCGACAACTTCCTGTTCTTCCATCTCCGCCTTCAGGCGCTTCTTTTCTTCCTTTTCAGCAGCTTTTACCGCGGCCCTCTCTGCTTTTTCTGCCGCCTTCTTTTCCTTTTCCAGCTTGGCCTGTTCTGCCTTTTCCGCCTTTTCCTCAGCAGTCTGCTTTTTCTTTTCTTCACGAGCAAGAGCCTTTTCTTCCGCATCCGCCTGCTCTTTTTCCCTCTCTTTGGCTTCCTCTTCCGCAGATTGTTCAGTAATGATATTGCCAAAGACTCTCTTCCAAATACTTGGTTTTTTTTCCTTTGGAACCTCATCTTTTTCCGATTGCACTGTCTCTTCCAGTTCATCACCTGCCACTAATGATATATCACTATCATCTAACACCAATGAATCCAACGCCATATCATCAAAAGCCTCAGATGAATCTTCTTTCGGTGGAATAAACTCCTCTAAAACCTCTTCCTGTGGTTCCTCTTCCTCTGCGCCACTATAATCCACGGCAGAAAGGGCATCGCCAAAAATATCATCCACAGACAAAGCATCCGGATCATCAGCAAATATCCCTTCCCCCTCATCATCCTCGCGGAACAAAGTAGCCTCTGCCGGACTATCATCCAACTCCTCTACCGGCTCTTCTTTCTGTTCTTCCTCAACTGCCGGCTCATCGTAATCCTCATAATCCTGAGAAAGAAGAGCCAACAGATCATTGATATCCTCATCTCCTACCGGTTCCTCTGCAACAGGCTCCTCTTCTATCGGTACCTCTGCAACAGGTTCCTCTTCTACAGAGTCATCTACCACAGATTCCTCTGCTACGGGTTCCTCTCCTACCGGTTCCTCTGCAACAGGCGGTTCCTCGACAGAATCCTCCACTTCTCCAAGTTCCTGTTCCATACTTTGCATCAACTCATCCAGATATGCCTCGTCAATCTGCAATTCTGCCCCCTGGCATTCCTCGCACAGTTCCTGTCCATCCGGGATTTCTTTCCCGCATTTTCTGCATAGGGTCACCTGTCACACCTCCTTTATACCGAAACATGAAGAGTCTGCGGCAACTCTTTCATCTCCTATTTCAACAGCAAATCCAACTGATGTACCAGTCTTCCAATCTCCGGCTTAGACAACTGCGCATCCACACCAAGTGCCTCGCCTTTTCTCTTCATCTCATCATTTACCAAAGAAGAGAAAATAACTACAGGCAGTCCTTCAAATCTCGGATCTTCCTTTATTCGCTTAGTCAAATGATGTCCGTCCATCTGTGGCATCTCAATATCGGTGATAACCAATGAAATATCTTTACCAATAACAGCGCCATCATTCATCATACGATCCAGCGTGGTCCATGCTTCCATACCATTGTTGGTTGGAATAAGATGTGTATATCCCGCCTTGGTCAGACACTTCTTCAACATTTCCAGAAGGAGTGGTGAATCCTCTGCCATGAGAATCGTGCAATCATTACGGGAACGCTCACCCAAAGCCTCAATCTCAGACAGTTTCAGACCGGTTTCCGGATTGACCTCCGTCACAATCTTCTCAAAATCAAGAACTATTATGATTTTACCGTCAATTTTCGTAATTCCAGTCGCCACACCTTTACCATTACCACTAATCGTAGAATCCGGCTTTGCTATATCCTTCCACGAAACACGATGAATCCCCAACACTTCCTGCACATGGAACGCCGTATGTAAGCGGTTGAAATTCGTAATGATATACATATCCCTCGAAGTATCTGCTGTCATTGTTATGCCCAAAGCTTTCGCCAAATCAATTACTGTAATAATTCTGTCCCTCGGCATAAAAATACCCTCAATGTATTCATGGGAATTTGGCACCATTGTCGGCGCCTGATAAGGACAAAGTTCATTAATCTTAGCCACATTAATCCCATAATGTTGTGTTCCTACTACAAACTCCAGCAATTCCAATTCATTGGTCCCGCTCTCTAATAAAATCCCTGTTTCTACTGCCATTTTATCTCTCCTCCTTACTCTATATCGTCCGAAGCATCCGCAAACTCAGATGCATCGGTATCCAGATCCAATGTATGTAGTGTCCGTACTTTTCGCCGTTCACTCTCCGACGTACTCAAAATATAGTCTTTAATCTCTCTTGCTCGTCTGATGTGCTTTAACTCCAGCATAGGATCTGTCACATCGCTAGAATAACAAACCACCGTTCCTAAACGGAATATTCTCTCCAGAAATCCGGTAACCAGCTTGACATCCTGAATGCGGTACATCAGGGTATCATCCTCCACCGTCCGGAGAAGTCCTTTCCTTATATTTACTTTTTCTTCCTCTATTCGATATGTCGTAAACGAAAGAGGCAACCCAAAAAGTAGACTTCGCTTTTTCTCCTGATACATAATACCTCCTATTTCAGCTTCAGACTGGTTCTCTTATTTCCCTCTTCAATGGTCAGGGTCATAGAAGATGCCGATTGTTTCCCAGCATCCATCTGGAAAATCAATACCGCTTTATCTGTCTTTCCTTTTGCAATAGATGTCTCAAGATAATCCATCCCCCCATTGGGAAGCATATTGATTCCCGGTGAGTACTGGCTGCCGTCCACATCCAGTGTATATGTAATATTTCTCCTGTCCATCAAACTCACTTTTTTGCCAGCACCGGATACATTTTTAAGAGCAAATGTCACAACAAAAAGAGTCTGCCCTTTGTCCGCACGGATTTGAGAACTTCCGTATCTTTTGGTAAACCGGCAGGAATCATAAGAAACCTTAATTCCCTCCAGCTGGTATAATTCATCCAGTGACACCTCCGGCACAGGCTCCACCGTCGCTTCCGGAGCATCCGAGGCGGATGCTGTCGGCTCTGTAGCAGCTGACGTTACAGGTGCTGGAGTTGCAGTCGGTGTTGCAACAGGCGGTGACGCTGTCACCTCAGCCTCATCCTGTTTTTCATGTTGTTCTTTTGTAATCAGTCGGCGTTCATACTTGTCAGAATAACGGAGCAGTACCCCCGCAGCATACTCTGCCACCAGGTCTGACTGTTCTTCCGACATATCCTTCACATCCATACAACCAGTGAGGGATATAACCGACACAGCAAGAATAAGGCACAAAATTCGAGTGCGTTTCAAACTACCCCTCCTTTTCCGTGTAGGATATATTTAAGTTATTATAACACATTTGACCAGTATCAATCAACACTTTTCCTATCAAGTTCAAACCAGAATTCCACACCATTGTCATAGTTTCTAACACCGAATTTCTGATTATGGGCATCCATCACCGCTTTTACAATGGAAAGTCCAATTCCGTTTCCTCCATATTCCCTGGTTCTGGCCTTGTCCACTTTATAAAATTTGGTCCAGATTTTATCCAAATCTTCTTCCGGAATCGAATCACCGGTGTTAAAAACACTGGTACAAATATGGTCACCGTTCTGAACGGTCTTTATTTCAATCTTCTTCTCATTTTTTACATGATTTAATGCGTTGCTGACATAATTACTCACAACTTCCTCAATCATGTACTCATCCGCCCAAACCATCAGAGGAGTATCACTCGGTTGGTAGGACAATGTCACCTCTTTCTGACGGAACAAAATTTCGGAGGAATTTACAACAGACTGAATTACACTATTTAAATCAAAATGCTCTAAATGCACCTGACCGTTGCCAAATTCCAGTTGGTTCAGATTAAGAAGTTTCTTCACCATTTTATTCATTTTATCTGCTTCATCCACGATGACCTCACAGTAAAACTCCCGGCTCTCCGAATCATCGTTAATATTTTCCTGCAATCCTTCCGCATATCCCTGAATGAGCGCAATAGGTGTCTTCAGTTCATGGGAAACATTGGCCAAAAATTCCTGCCGCATCTGCTCCTGTTCCGAACGTCTCTGCAAATCCAGCTGCAATTCATTGTTCGCCGTCTTCAGTTCCGAAATGGTCTCCTCCAGTTTGTCGGAAAGGGCATTCATGCTGTTACCCAAGACGCCAATCTCATCGTCCCGATTATCCGTGTAACGGGTAGAGAAATTCAGACGCTGCATATCCTGTGCATGGGCTGCCAGTTTGAGAATCGGTTTCGTGTACTGGTTACTGACAAAGAACATGATAAAAATACCGGCAATCACAACCACAATTCCCACATAAGTCATAAACTGGTTGGTAACGCTGGCACTTTCCTGAATACTCTGGTAATTACAACGGAGATAGACCCAGTAGTCATCCGGCATTTTTCCTGTCAATTCGATAAAACTGGAGTCCACACGATCATCATACACCTTGTACATGGCATAATTCGGGGTCTCATTCATCATCTGGCAGTTGTCCCCCAAAGATTCTCCAAAGTAGATTGACTTGACATATTTACTCAGCTGCGTTTTGGTTACCTGCTGCAGGCGTTCTGTATCCCCCGGATATACATATTCCAGTTCCGCAATATCACCGGAACCCGGATAAGCACGAATTTGCACGATATAAATACTGACATTGGTATTACTTGTCAGTGCATCTAATTTGTCATATACTTCATCTTTTTTCGTTTCATCGACACTTTTCCAGTCAATATCATGACAGATATTGATAATGCGGGAGTAAACTCCCTGCATCTGGCTCACTTTATTCGACTGGTAAAACGAAGGCAGCAACACAATATTCGCCAGACAGATTACACTAATCGTAATCAACAGCATACTGGCAAATATAGCCACCAGCCTTCTCTTCATGGATCGTTTCAAAGCTCTTCTCTCCGTTCTTTAGACTTCAAATTTGTATCCCATTCCCCAGATCGTCTTGATATATTTCCCTTTCCCTCCCATTTTGCTGCGTAATTTTTTGACATGGGTATCTATGGTTCTGGCATCCCCAAAATAATCATAATCCCAGACGTGATTTAAAATGCGCTCACGGGAAAGGGCAATGTCCTTGTTCTCCATAAAATAGGATAATAATTCAAATTCCTTAAAACTCAAATCTACTTTTTCACCGTCTATTACTACCTCGTGGGCGGAACGATTCAACACAATTCCGCCATATTCCAGATTCTCCTCATTTGCAGAATTGGTCCGGCGCAGCAATGCCTGCACTCTTGCCACAAGAATTTTGGGGCTAAATGGCTTGGCAATATACTCATCAACCCCCAGTTCAAATCCACGAAGTTCGTCATTCTCCCCTCCGCGGGCAGTGAGCATGATAATCGGCACCTTGGAATACTGACGAATCTCGCGGCAGGTCTCCCAGCCATCCATCTTCGGCATCATGACATCCAGGATTACAAGTACAATATCTTTATTTTCCATGAATACATCAATGGCTTCTTCACCATCCGCCGCCTCTAACACATTAAAATCCTGCTTTGTCAAGAAATCTCGCACAAGTTTCCGCATTCTCTGCTCATCATCCACAACCAAAATCGTATTTCCTGCCATATTCTGTCTCCTTTCACTGTTCCAGCTGCTTTTCTCTTTCTTCCAGCTTTTCTTCCCATTCTTCGTATTTATCGATTAGTTCTTCCTCCATATTAGCCTTATAATTTGTAAAATATGTGAAAATCGTGTACTCAAATCGTAAATTAATGACAACAAAACCCACAAGAAGTACAATAGCCGCCACAAGAGCAATCTTCAGCTTTTTATTTAACAGTTTCTGGCCCTCATACAGCCTCTGGAGTTTTCCTTCCTTCGGAGAAGCCGCAGATATTACATCCTTTTTCCTTTCTGTCGGTTCTTTAATGGGAATCGGTGCCAGTGCCCGTTCCGTTACAAGACCGCTGTCCAGAATGGATTGTCGCAATTCAAGCAGAAAAAAGTATCCCGCCACTGTGCTGAACACTTTTTCTGAAACCGATTTGTTGTACACCTTTAATGCTGTTTTGGAATCCGACAAATCGGTACTCTCCATCAGTTTATCTATGAGCTCCGCTTCCTTTTTTGTCTGTTCGTAGGACTCGCGACTTTCAAAGGAGAAGCTGTCCGTTGAATACGTTTCCCCCATTTCTATCCCTGCTTTCTCTTTTTTACAATATCGGATTTTCACGACGTCTTTTTCACTTTTGCGTGTTCACCGATATACTCTTTCACCAGTTCAATCAGCATATCATCTCTCGGATAACAGCTCTGTTCCTCAATATATCTTTTCTCCATTGCCTTCAAAGTCTTATCTTCCTCCTCTTCCGGCTCTAGAAAAGCCAGAAGGTATTTCTCGTACTCAGTATCAGACATTTCTAATCCCGCCTTTTTGGCAATCGTCTTTGCAATCATCCTGTCTCTGACACATTCATCGCCAAGAGAGTGGATGTCCGAGTCACCATAACCAAGAGCACCTATAAATTCCTGATAAGTCTGACCACTGGCTTTCGCAAACACCTGATACGACCTCTTCTGGTCTTTATATGCCTGCTCTCTGCTTCCTTCCGGATAGGACTTAACCTCACAATCTTTCACAAGTTTTTCCCATACAGTATCACCAATGCACGCCAAATTTTCCTCTTCTTCTTTTGCCTTGGCATAATCAAAATAATCTTTCACTGTTTCATATTTATTTTTCGACAACACCTTCGCATAAGCATCATTGAATTTAGCATTTACCACAACAGAAAATGTCACATCTTGTCCTGCCACATCCGGGTCGTCAAAGCTTTCCGGGAAGGATACGTCAATCGTATATGTCTCTCCCAATTTTAATCCCATCAGGCCCCGCTCAAATGCCGCATTAAACAAATTGCCGTCTCCGACTCGGATTACAGCACCCGTTTCATTCAGGTCGTCCGATGGCTGGTCATCAATATACCCCTCATAATCTAGGGAAATCCAGTCTCCTTTTAATACACGGTCACCATTTTCAATTTTATCCTTATCGATATCCTCTGACTCTAAAAGAATCGATTGATACACATCAGTATCCGTGGGTGTCACGGTCACACTGCGCTCCAGATATTTCCCAAGAGTCAGCATCCCATTGGCCTCATAATCTACCAATTCTCCATCTTTCATATCTCCTGAAGCCGTCGGAAGTTCTTCCGTCTTCTTCTCTGTATTCTCCTTTTTCCGGCTGTCCCATATAAAAAGAAGAACCACAAGAGCGACACAAACCACCGCAACCGCGGCAACTAAAATCCATTTTTTTTGTACCTTTTGCATATTGACCTCCATTTGAAGTATATTGCTGTTATTTTAGCATAAAAATGTGACGAAATAAAGTACCGTTTCTTACTCTCACTACATATCAAGTCGAAAATAGTTTAGTATGGCCTTGAACTTATCCTGTGCAGCCAGACAGGTATCCCGCAAAAATCCTTTTTCCTTCTGCCATTCTTTCAAACCACGGTAATAAAAATACTTGATATCATCTTCGATAATAAAGGGAACGATTCCATGCTTGAGACATTCCTTAAACAAAATCAACCTTCCAACACGTCCGTTTCCATCCTGAAAAGGATGAATTTTCTCAAAACGATAGTGAAACTCCAACAAATCATCCAGGGAAATGTTCTCCTTCTTTTGATACTCTGCAAGTAAGCGTTGCATTTCCCCCGGCACATCTTCCGGTTCACAGGTTTCCATTCCGCCTACTTCATTTGGCTCCCTCTTATATTCACCTACAGCAAACCATGTTTTTCTGCTGTCGGAAGTTCCGTTCTTTAATATTTGATGCAGACTTTTTATCATTTTTTCTGTCAGTTGCTTATTGGCATGTTCAAGCATATAGTCAATACACCGAAAATGATGCACGGTCTCTACAACATCGTCAACTTTTACACATTCTTCCACAAATCCAATCGTGTTTGTTTCATAAATATATCTTGTTTGATCATGAGTCAATTTGCTGCCCTCCATATGATTGGAGTTGTATGTCAGTTCAACCTGTATCTTATGATAAATGCCACCTGAGACACCATTTGTCCTCTCCTGCTTCAACGCTTCAAGCAGCGTGCGTTTTTTCGTTTGTACCCGTTTTTTACGAGCTGGTTTTACGGCATCCTCAGGAATCCCCCATGTATTTCCGACCCGAACAGTCCCCTTCAATTTTCCTTCCTGACAATAACCTCTTACACTTCTTTCTGATAAATTCCACTTTTGGGCGGCTTGTTTTACTGTTATATAATTCATCCAATCACCTCTCGTGATTAGTATAACATAAACGGCAAAATAAATACAGCTTTTCGTTCCAAAAAAGTGCATCTATTTTGCCGTTATTTTAACAAAAATTAAGTTCCCTATGCTTCTTTGGCATTGATATAATTCATCAGGCCCTCTGCCTTAATGATCTTCTGCATAAATTCCGGGAATGCCTGACCCTGATAGGTTTCACCCTTTGTCTTGTTGGTGATGACACCGCTGTCAAAGTCAATTTCCACCTCATCACCTGCCGCAATCCGCTGAGAAGCCTCCTTACACTCGATGATGGGAAGACCGATATTGATGGAATTGCGGTAAAAGATGCGGGCAAAGGTCTCAGCAATGACACAGCTGACACCGGATGCCTTGATGGCAATTGGGGCATGCTCTCTGGAAGAACCGCAGCCAAAATTCTTCTCTGCTACGATGATATCTCCCTTCTGCACCTGATTGACAAAATCCTTGTCAATATCCTCCATACAGTGGGTTGCCAGTTCTGCCGGATCTGAGGAATTCAGATAACGGGCAGGAATAATCACATCCGTATCTACATTATCTCCATATTTAAAAACTTTTCCTAATGCTTTCATTCACTTATACCTCCATTTGCACACGTCACTGTTTCATTACAAGCCTAATTCCGATGGCTCTGAAATTTTACCGGTTACGGCACTGGCTGCTGCCACCGCCGGACTCGCCAGATAAATCTCCGAATTCACATGTCCCATTCGTCCGACAAAGTTACGATTTGTGGTAGACACCGCTCTCTCTCCCTCTGCCAGAATACCCATGTGACCACCCAGACAAGGTCCGCAGGTTGGTGTGCTGACGATTGCCCCCGCCTTGATAAAGGTCTGGGTCAGTCCCTCCTCAATGGCCTGCAGATAAATCGCCTGTGTCGCCGGAATGACGATACAGCGGATACCTTTTTTCACCTTGCGGTCTTTCAGAACTGCTGCTGCCACACGCATGTCCTCAATCCGTCCATTGGTACAGGAACCAATCACCACCTGATCGATAGCAACATCACCGGCTTCCTTCACCGTCTTCGTATTTTCCGGCAAATGCGGGAATGCCACCGTAGGCTCCAGTTCACTCAGATCAATGGTAATCGTCTCATCGTATTCTGCGTCCTCATCTGCCTCATATACAGTATATTTCTTGGTAGAATGCTCTTCCATATAAGCAATGGTTTTCTCATCCACCGGGAAGATTCCGTTTTTCGCTCCCGCCTCGATGGCCATATTGGCAATGGTAAAGCGGTCATCCATGGAAAGGCTCTTCACACCCTCTCCGGCAAATTCCAGAGAGCGGTACAGTGCCCCATCCACACCGATTTTCCCGATAAGGTGGAGAATCACATCCTTACCGCTCACCCATGGCTTCAGTTCACCGGTCAACTCTACCTTGATGGCAGATGGCACTTTGAACCACGCCTGACCGGTAATCATGCCGGCACCCATGTCCGTGCTTCCCACACCGGTGGAAAATGCCCCCAGTGCACCATAGGTACAAGTATGGGAATCTGCTCCGATACAGGTCTCTCCTGCTACAATCAATCCTTTTTCCGGAAGAAGCGCATGCTCAATCCCCATCTCACCCACTTCGAAATAGTTGGTGATTCCTTGCGCTTTCGCATATTCACGGACACATTTACAGTGCTCCGCTGATTTAATATCCTTGTTCGGAGCAAAATGATCCGGAACAAGAGCAATCTTATCCTTGTCAAATACTGTTTTCTTGTTCAGTTTCTCCACTTCATGAATTGCCACCGGTCCGGTGATGTCATTGGCCAGTACCAAATCGAGATTCGCCTCAATCAATTGTCCCGGCACCACCGACTCCAGTCCTGCATGGGCTGCCAGAATCTTCTGAGTCATCGTCATACCCATTGTTCATTCCTCCAATCTTTATGTATGTTTTATCCTGTATCCTATCATAACAGAAAATATCCGATTTGCAAAGAAAAAAAGGTACGCCAATATTTCAGACGTACCTTTACCGTTTCTAATGCCTATTTGGTTCCGGAGTGACCAAATCCCCCATCGCCTCTCACGGTATCTTCCAGTTCTTCCGCTTCCTCATACTGGGCAAATACATAGGGAGCAATCACCATCTGTGCCACACGTTCTCCTGCTTCAATGGTAATATCCTCTGCGGAATGATTGTGCAGCGCCACCATAATCTCACCACGGTAATCGGAGTCAATCACGCCCACTTTGTTGGCGGGAGCCAACCCCTTCTTGCAGGCAAGGCCGCTTCGAGCATACACCAGTCCCACCAGTCCCACGGGAATCTCCATGGCAAGTCCGGTGTGAACAAATTCCGTGGTTCCGGCGGCAATGGTCAGCGGCTCTTCCATACAGGCATAGAGATCCGCTCCTGCCGCATACTCAGAACCATAGTAAGGCATCTGAGCTTTTTCATCTAATTTTTTAAAACGTATTTTGGTTGTATCCATCCTAACCTCCATGCTGAAGCATCACACAATTTCATTTTCCCAATGAACGATTTTTCCTGCTTCCATCGTTTTCTTTACATCAATAATTCTCTGGTTATCCGAACCTCGGAAATTCACCTTAAGATTTTTCTGTTTTACTACAAATTCGCCATCAACTACAATATCCAGATAAGACACAATCTCTTTCGTAATCTCTGATTCCTGACACATCCGTTCCAGAATATCTTTGTCAAAAAGGTATCCGGTATAACACCAGATATTCTTCTCGGGATAGGTTTTTTTCACCCGACGCAAAAGAGGCAGAATACCCTCCTGGTTGGAGGGCTCCATGGGTTCCCCACCGAGGAGGGATAACCCGGCCACATAACCCGGTTTCAGATATTCCATAATGGTATCTATCTCTTTTTCTGTAAAGGGCTTACCATAATTGAAATCCCATGCTTCTTTGTTAAAACATTCTTTACAATGATGCGTGCAGCCACTGACGAAGAGGGACACACGTACCCCTTCGCCATTGGCTACATCACACCGCTTAATATCTGCGTAATTCATTTGTTGTCATCTCCTCATTACAGATGGAGCACACGGGAGCTAATCTCTTTGGTCTTCCCTACATTCCAGAAATTTTCTCCGAGATAACCACAAGTTCTTCTCGTCACGTTCATCTTGTCGTGGTCTTTATTTCCACAGTTCGGGCATTCCCACTCCAAATCATCATTGACTACAATCTCTCCGTCAAATCCACATTCGTGGCAATAATCCGACTTCGTATTAAACTCTGCATACTGAATATTTTCGTAAATATATTTCACAACTTCTTCCAATGCCAGCAGATTGTGCTGCATATTCGGTACCTCAACATAAGATATGGCACCGCCGGAAGAAATTACCTGGAACTGTGCTTCGAAATCAAATTTGCTGAAAGCATCAATCCTCTCGCGCACATCGACATGATAGGAATTGGTGTAATATCCCTTGTCTGTCACATCCTCAATGTTGCCAAAACGCTTTTTGTCAATCTCAGCAAAACGGTAACACAGACTCTCTGCCGGTGTACCATAAAGTCCAAAGTGGATTCCAGTCTCTTCTTTCCATGTATCTGTTGCCCGACGCAGGCGATTCATCAACGCCATGGCAAACTGACTTCCCTTTTCGGTTGTCTGACTTTCGCCGGTCATCAGCTTGGTCACTTCATAAAGGCCGATATATCCAAGAGAAATCGTGGAATAGCCACCATGAAGCAGCTTGTCAATCTTCTCGCCTTTTCCCAGACGGGCAATGGCACCATACTGCCAGTGAATCGGGCTCACATCACTTGTCACGCCCTCCAGGGCACGGTGACGGCACATCAAAGCCTCAAAACAGAGAGACAGTCTCTCCTCCAGAAGCTGCCAGAAATATTCCGTATCACCCTTGGCAAGAATACCAATCTGTGGCAGATTCAGGCTGACAACACCCTGATTAAAACGTCCTTCGAATTTATAATTTCCATTTTCGTCTTTCCATGGGGTCAGGAAGCTGCGGCATCCCATACAGCTGAACACATTCCCCTCGTAGTTCTCACGCATTTTCTTGGCTGAAATATAATCCGGATACATTCTCTTGGCGGAACACTGTACGGCAAGCTTCGTAATATAATCGTATTTGCCGCCCTTTAACGCATTGTGCTCATCCAGAACATAAATCAGTTTCGGGAACGCCGGTGTCACATAAACGCCCTTCTCATTCTTGATTCCTTCCAGACGCTGACGAAGAATCTCCTCGATAATCATCGCATTTTCTTCAATATACTCATCCTTCGGATCCAGATTGAGGAACAATGTAACGAACGGAGACTGTCCATTGGTGGTCATCAGTGTATTAATCTGATACTGGATAGTCTGAACACCGGACTTGAGTTCATCCATCAGACGTTCCTGTACAAACTCTTCAATCACTTCCGCATCCACGGTATCGCCAAACTTACCCATATACTGCTTGCGGTATTTTTCTGCACTCTTGCGCAGGTACTTGCCCAGATGTCTCGTATCCACAGACTGCCCGCCATACTGGCTGCTGGCAACCGCAGAAATAATCTGCGTCACAACGGTGCAGGCAACCTGGAAACTCTTGGGGCTCTCAATCAGCTTCCCGTTCATCACGGTGCCATTGTCAAGCATATCCCCGATATTAATCAGACAACAGTTAAAAATTGGCTGGATGAAATAGTCCATATCATGGAAATGAAGCACACCATCCTCATGTGCCTTCGTAATCTTCTCTGGGAGAAGGACACGCTTGGTCAGATCCTTGGACACCTCACCGGCAATCAAGTCACGCTGGGTACTTGCTACATATGCATTTTTATTGGAGTTTTCTTCCATCACGTCCTTGTTGCTGTTCTGAATCAAACTCATAATCGAATCATCTGTGGTATTGGCTTTACGAACTAACTCCCTGGTGTAACGGTAAATAATGTATTTCTTCGCAAGGTCAAACTTACCTGCTGCCATCAGTTTCTGCTCAATGATATCCTGGATATCCTCCACCTGCATCGTATCCCTCTTCATATTCTCGATGCCGGCAATGATACCATCAATCATATCATCACTCACCCGTTCAAACGAATCCACTTCTGCGTTGGCCTTCCGAATCGCAATCAATATCTTGTTGCGGTCATAATCTACAGTACGGCCATCCCTTTTAATAACCCTCACTTGTGTACACTCCTTTCAATTAACTTCCAATACCTTATGTACTCGAAAATTTCCTACGGTGCCTATTATAACAAAAGAAGTACTCCTTGTCTACTATATCTTGTAATTTTTTTCTTCATTTTTTCTTCTTTTGCACAATATCATGTGTTTTCTCACACAGGAACACATCGTGCTTTTCCGACAAAAAAGGACCTCAGATACCTTCTGAGGTCCTATAATCACGTGGTTTGCAGAGTTTAAATCTGGTGTAAAAAAATATGAAAAGCAACCGGAATGGGATACTTATTTTCCAATTCCTGCCATCCGCACCACAAGAGTCCGGACACAATATCTTGTGTCTGGCCCTCCGGCAAGACAATTTCATATCCTTTCATATTCCACTCCACATGGGAAAAAATATGTCTGCCTCCCTTCAGCCGTTTCACACCGACCTCCTGCAGATTGTGTTCTGCCAGCCATTGTTTCATCTGAGGCAATGTTTGATGCCCTTCCAGCGCAGGGAATTCCCACATACCTGCCAACAGGCCACTATCCGGACGTTTCCGGATTCCCACAGAGTCTCCCTGCCGGAACACAAGAAGTGTTTTTTTCTCCACCCGCCGTTCCCTTTTCTCTGCTTTTTTCGGCAGTTCCATTTCTCTTCCTGCCTTGTGCCCTTCGCACAGCTCCTGTAACGGACATTTCTCACACAGAGGCCTGCCATTGGGAATACAGATAACTTCTCCCAGTTCCATCAACGCCTGGTTGAACTCACCGGGGCACCGGGATGGAATCACATCCATGACGGCCTGCTCCATTTTTCGACGCACCGACATCTTCATGATATCATCCTCACAATTCAGATACCGCATCGCCACCCGCAGCACATTCCCGTCCACCGCCGGGGCAGGAATCCCATAGGCAATGGAAGCAATGGCACCTGCCGTGTAATTGCCAATCCCCGGCAGCGTAAGGAGAAGATCATAGTCCGCCGGAAGCTTCCCGTCATACCGTTCCATCACAAGACGCGCTGCCTTCTGCAGATTTCTGGCACGGTTGTAATACCCCAGTCCTTCCCACAATTTCAGCAGCTCCTCCTCCGGGACCTCTGCCAGTGCCTTCACATCCGGCAGACGCCCGATAAATCTCTCATAATACGCCCAGGCCGCTTCAATCCTTGTCTGCTGCAACATAATCTCTGACAGCCACACATGATAGGGGGACGCATCCTCCCGCCAGGGCATGCTTCTCTTATTTTTCTCATACCAAGAACAAAGGGGCTCCACTAGAGCCCCCAGCATATACTCTCTATTTTCCACTATTTTCACCTTTTCCCAATTCGATTTCATTTCGGGACAAATCCACATACATATTGATTTCTTCGATATCCATATGGGTAAATTCGGATAATTCTTCAATGGTGGCAATTCTGCCATATTCTTCTGCCAGCGTCCGGGTGGCTTCCAACAGCAGATTCACCCGGGCAAGCACCATGCTGATACTGTCACTGCCGGACAGTTCTTCGTCCACCAGTTCAATCAGACGGCTTCTGACAGCATGGTCAATGGCCTTTTTACAGTCTAGCACTTCCTGGTTGCCACAGAGCATGGCCACACAGGTGGTAAGTTCCAGGTTTCCCTCCTGAATCAAATCCTCCAGCGGCACACCGCGTCCGCGATATTTCCCCGCCAGGGTCACAACACGGTTCAGATGGGCTTCAATCACAGCAGGCACCACTTCCTGTTCCCCACGGCGAAGACGGTCAAACAGAAGTTCAATGGCTTCTTCGTCATATTGTTCCAGCTGTCTCAGTTCCTTCCGGTACAGGCGTAAATATTTCGAATCACCCGATGCTTTCTGGTTTTCTTTATCGTTGGTCTCATTTGAATCCGCAGTTTCTGTCTCTGACGGGCTGCGATATCCCTCCACCTGAATCTGGTGTTCTCTCAGGTAGGCATACACTAATTCCAACTGCTCCTTCGACAAATCTAGATCACTGCAATAATCGGCAATCTCCGATTTGGTCAGCTGATTCTCCTTTGTCCTTCCATAATCAACCAACTCTTCCATCTGGCGTAGAAATTCTCTCTGATCCATAATTTCCTCCATTTCGGATACTTTTACAGCGCACTTCGGTAAATGGCAATCACATCATCCCGCGTCAGTTTCACATAATTGCCCTCTGTCTCCCGTCCATTCAGCAGTTTATCTGTCATTTTCTCGATATCTTCTTCCCTGGCACCAATTTCCGCAAAAGAAGATGGCATTCCAATCTTCTTTAAAAATGCCTCGAAAGCCTCGATTCCTTTCAAAATTACATCCTCCGGATGGCTTTCATCCATCGGGACATCCCACACACGGGTAGCAAACAAAATAAACTTGTGTGGATTCATCTTACTCACATAGCGCATCCATAACGGTGCAATCACCGCCAGCCCGGCTCCATGGTTCACATCATAAAGAGCCGAAAGTTCATGTTCAATGTGGTGGCTTGCCCAATCCTGAACACGCCCCACACCACAGACATTATTGTGTGCCAGCATGCCGGCCCACATAATGTTGGCCCTTGCCTCATAATGCTCCGGATTTTCAATAACCCGGGGTGCTTCATAAATAATCGTTTTAAGAATCGCCTCACAGAGACGGTCTGTAATCTCTACTTCTTCCGTATTGGAAAAATATCTCTCACACACGTGAATCATAATATCCGTCGCTCCTGCTGCCGTCTGATAAGGTGGCAGTGTACAGGTAAGAGCCGGATTCAAAATGGAAAATTTGGGGCGGAGCAAATCGCTTTTTGTCCCCTTTTTCACCATAGTTTCTTCATCTGTAATCACCGTATTGGGGGAACCTTCACTTCCTGCTGCAGCAATGGTCAGAATGGTGCCAATGGGCAACGCTTTCTGAATTTTTGCTTTTCCCCGATAAAAGTCCATAAAATCTCCATCGTACAGACTTCCTGCTGCAATTGCCTTAGCAGAATCTATGGTACTTCCTCCGCCTACAGCCAGAATGAAATCTACGTTCTCCTGCTGACACAGCCGGATTCCCTCTCTCACCAGACCGCTCCTGGGATTTGGCTTTACGCCGCCCAGTTCACAAAAGGCCAGACCAGCTTTTTTCAGAGTATCCGTTACCCGGTCATAGAGACCGCTTTTTTTAATAGAACCTCCGCCATAATGCAGCAACACTTTCGTCCCGCCATACTTCTGAATCAATTCTGCCACATGATATTCCGTATCTTTTCCAAAATCAAAATAAGTGGGTGAATAAAATGCAAAATTATCCATTATAAAATATTAAGTCCTTTCTTCTCTGCTTCTTCCAATACATCCTCCGGCCAGATAGAAGCCTGTACCTCACCAATATGTGCCTTTTTCAAAAAGAACATACAAATCCGGGACTGGCCAATACCGCCGCCAATGGTATAAGGCAGCTTTTTCTCCAGAATCTCTTTCTGGAACGGAAGATTTTCTCTCTCCGGGCAGCCGGCCTTTACAAGCTGTTCCTTCAATGCCTTTTCATCCACACGGATTCCCATGGAGGAAATCTCAAAAGCCATGTCCAAAACCGGGTAATAAACAATGATATCACCATTCAAAGACCAGTCATCATAATCCGGTGCACGTCCGTCATGAGGTTCCCCGGAAGCTAACTTGTCACCAATCTGCATAAGGAAAATAGCTCCGTGTTCTTTCACGGCCGCATACTCACGTTCCTTCGGCGTCTTGTCCGGATATTGATCCTCCAGTTCCTGGGTCGTTACAAAAGTAAGCTGCTGAGGCAGGGATTTTTCAATGTAGTTGTACTTCATCGCCATATAGTCCTCTGTCTCCTGCAGAGCCTGATACACTTTGGAAACAATATCCTTTAACGTATCTGTATTTCTCTCGTCCTTGTCGATAATGCGCTCCCAATCCCACTGGTCAACAAACAGGGAATGGACATTATCCGTTTCCTCATCTCTGCGAATCGCATTCATATCCGTATAGAGACCCTCACCATGAGAAAAGCCATAGCGTCCCAAAGCGTGACGTTTCCACTTTGCCAGTGAATGAACGATTTCTGCCACCCGCCCGTTCTGCTCCAGGATATCAAAATCCACCGGACGTTCTACGCCATTTAAGTTGTCATTCAACCCGGATTCCGGTGACACAAAAAGTGGTGCCGAGACACGGGTCAGATTCAAATTGGCTGCCAATGCCTTTTCAAAAAAGTCTTTTACCATTTTGATAGCTACCTCTGTCTCCCGGATATCGAGAGCGGACTGATAGCCTTCTGGAATTACTAAATTCATGATGCTGTCCTCCTATGAAAAAATTTATAATTCACAATTATTAACAGTACGCGGGAACGGAATGACATCACGGATATTCTGCATTCCCGTGAGATACATTACACAGCGCTCGAAGCCGAGACCAAATCCGGCATGGCGGGCCGTACCATATTTACGCAGATCCAGATAAAATTCGTAGTCCTTCTCATCCAGTCCGCATTCTTTCATTCTTGTCACCAGCTTGTCATAATCATCCTCTCGCTGGCTTCCTCCAATTATTTCACCGATACCAGGTACCAGACAGTCCATGGCTGCCACGGTCTTGCCATCCTCGTTCATCTTCATATAAAAGGCTTTAATCTCCTTCGGATAATCTGTCACAAAGACCGGACGTTTGAAAATCTCCTCGGTCAAATATCGTTCGTGCTCGGTCTGCAAATCACAGCCCCAGCTTACCTTATATTCAAATTTGTCGTTATGCTTCTCCAGCATCTCAATGGCCTCGGTATAAGTCACATGACCAAAGTCTGCATTCACAACACCTTCCAGACGCTCAATCAATCCTTTATCCACAAACTGGTTAAAGAATTTCATCTCCTCCGGGGCATTGTCCAGCACATAGCGGATTACATATTTCAACATACTCTCCGCCAGCATCATATCATCCTGCAAATCCGCAAAGGCAATCTCCGGCTCAATCATCCAGAATTCTGCCGCATGGCGGGTCGTATTAGAATTCTCTGCCCGGAATGTCGGCCCAAAAGTATAAATATTCTTAAATGCCATGGCATAGGTCTCGCCATTGAGCTGTCCGCTGACGGTCAGGTTGGTCTCTTTTCCGAAAAAGTCCTTGGAAAAATCCGTTTTACCATCTTCGATCTTTGGAGGATTGTCCATATCCAGCGTCGTAACACGGAACATCTCACCGGCTCCCTCGCAGTCACTTCCGGTAATCAGCGGTGTATGCACATAGACAAATTCCCGCTCCTGAAAAAATTTATGAATGGCATAAGCAATCAGGGAACGCACACGGAACACCGCCTGGAACGTATTGGTCCGCGGACGCAAATGGGAAATCGTCCGAAGATATTCAAAAGAGTGGCGTTTTTTCTGTAGCGGATAATCCGGTGCAGACTCTCCTTCCACCACCACTTCATCTGCCTGAATCTCAAAAGGCTGTTTAGCATTGGGCGTTGCCACCAGTTTGCCGGTCACAATCACTGCCGCTCCCACATTGAGCTTAGAAATTGCTGCAAAGTTCTCCAGCTTGTCGGCGTACACCACCTGCAGGGGTTCAAAAAAAGTTCCATCATTAACTACCAAAAAACCAAAAGTTTTGGAATCCCTGACACTGCGGAGCCATCCACCAACAGTTACGGTCTGGTCAAGGTACTTCTCCTTTTCACGAAATAAATTGCGTATACTTGTTAATTCCATATCATTCCTCGTTTCTGCGCCTTGGCGGCGCATAATAATATAGTTAGTCCTATTCTCAATTTTACAGTTTATCAAAATATGGAAGGAAATGCAAGACTGGGAAAATGATTCCCTTGCATGGGTATCATTTTCCCAGTGAATGTGGCACTATAGTTTTTGATATTCAACTGTCAAAAGTCTAGTTTCTCTCTTTCATTCTTACTGTATACCTTCTAATGAAAAGGATTGCCAGTCCACTAAATATAAGAATCAAGAAACAAAATGTAATAGGACTGTTATCACCGGTTTCCGGCTCATCACCCTTTGTATCACGTTTTGTTTTGTTTGCTTTCGGCTCATCCGAAGTCAAATCATCTGTTTCCTGTTCATCTTCCTCTTCTTCTACTTCTTCCTTGACAGTAAACTTCGCATATAGCGTAATATCTCCTGTCTGGGTTGCTGATATACCGGTCACCTTTGTTGTGAAGGTGGAATCGCTGTACCAGCCATCAAAGGTATATCCTTCCTTGCTTGCATCGGCAAAACTTGGCACGCCTGTTCCCATCACATAGCTCTCTGGGTTTTCCTTAGCGTTGGTTCCCCCATCCAGTTCATAGGTAATCGCATACTTTTTGGCATACTTGGCATATAGCGTAACCTTTCCAATCTGACGCTCTGATATACTTGTTATCGGTGTCGTAAAATCTGCATCACTATACCAGCCCAAGAATGCATAACCTTCCTTACTGGCATCCGCAAAACGTGTTACGCCGATTCCGTAAGTATAGCTCTCCGGATTTTCCTTCGCATTGATTCCGCCATCTAACTCGTAGGTAATTCCATAACTGTTTGCCTCAAACTTTGCATACAAAGTCACATTCCCGGTCTGGGTTGCTGATATACCTGTTACTTTTGTTGCAAAATTAGAATCACTATACCAGCCCTCGAATGAATAACCTTCCTTATCGGCATCCGCAAAGCTTGATACGCCCACTCCATAAGTATATTTTGTCGGATTCCCCTCTCCATTGGTTCCTCCGTTCAGCTCATAGGTGATGTCATAGCTTGCCACGCTAAACTTTGCATACAACGTTACATTCTCATCACGAGTGGTGGATATACTTGTCACTGCACTTCCTGTAAAGTGTTCGTCCTCATACCATCCTTCGAATGCATATCCGGTCTTACTGGCATCCGCCAGATTTGGCACACCGATTCCATAGGTATACGTATCCGGATTCCCCGCTCCGTTGGTTCCTCCATCCAGTTCGTAGGTGATATTATGCTTATTTGCCTCAAACTTCGCATACAAGGTTACGTCACCGGTCTGGGTTGCTGAAATACTTGTCACTTTCGTTGCAAAGCTAGCATCCTTGTACCAACCCTTAAATGCATGACCCTCTTTTTCGGCATCCGCAAAACTTGATACTCCTTCTCCGTAGGTATATTGGGCAGGATTTGCCGACGCATTGGTCCCCCCTTCTCCCAATACGTAATTAATATCATATTTTGCCACCTCAAACTTGGCATACAAGGTTACAGCACCAGTCTGGGTTGCTGATATACTTGTTACTTTCGTTGCAAAGGTAGATTCCTTGTACCAACCCTTAAATGCATGACCCTCTTTTTCGGCATTCGCAAAACTTGATACTCCTTCTCCATAGGTGTATTGGGTAGGATTGGTCGACGCATTGGTCCCCCCTTCTCCCAATACGTAATGAATATCATATTTTGCCGCCTCAAACTTCGCATACAAGGTTACATCACCGGTCTGGGTTGATGATATACTTGTCACTTTCGTTGCAAAGCTAGCTTCCTTGTACCAACCCTTAAATGCATGACCCTCTTTTTCGGCATTTGCAAAGCTTAATACTCCTTCTCCGTAGGTATATTGGGTAGGATTTGTCGACGCATTGGTGGCTCCTTCTCCCAATACATAATTAATATCATATTTTGCCACCTCAAACTTCGCATACAAGGTTACATCACCGGTCTGGGTTGCTGATATGCTTGTCACTTTCGTTGCAAAGGTAGATTCCTTGTACCAACCCTTGAATGTATGACCTTTCTTGCTTGCTTTATCAAAGCTTGCCACACCTTCTCCATAAGTGTATTGGGCAGGATTTGCCGACGCATTGGTGGCTCCTTCTCCCAGTACGTAATGAATATCATATTTTGCCGCCTCAAACTTCGCATACAAGGTTACATCACCGGTCTGGGTTGCTGATATACTTGTCACTTTCGTTACAAAGGTAGATTCCTTATACCAACCCTTGAATGTATGGCCCTCTTTTTCGGCATTTGCAAAACTTGATACTCCTTCTCCGTAGGTATATTGGGCAGGATTGGCCGACGCATTGGTAGCTCCTTCTCCCAACACATAATTAATATCATATTTTACCACCTCAAACTTCGCATACAAGGTTACATCACCTGTCTGGCTTGCTGATATGCTTGTTACCTCCGTTGCAAAGGTAGATTCCTTGTACCATCCCTTAAATGTATGACCTGTCTTACTTGCTTTATCAAAGCTTGTCACACCTTCTCCGTAGGTGTATTGGGCAGGATTGGTCGATGCATTGGTTGCACCTTCTCCCAGTACGTAATTAATATTATATGTTTTTGCCTCAAATTTCGCATACAAGGTTACATCACCGGTCTGGTTTGCTGATATACTTGTCACTTTCGTTGCAAAGGTAGATTCTTTGTACCAACCCTTAAATGCATGACCTTCTTTTTCAGCATCCGCAAAGCTTGATACTCCTTCTCCGTAGGTATATTGGGCAGGATTGGCCGACGCATTGGTAGCTCCTTCTCCCAACACATAATTAATATCATATTTTGCCACCTCAAACTTGGCATACAAGGTTACATCACCGGTCTGGCTTGCTGATATGCTTGTTACCTCTGTTGCAAAGGTAGATTCCTTGTACCACCCCTTAAATGTATGACCTGTCTTACTTGCTTTATCAAAGCTTGTCACACCTTCTCCGTAAGTGTATTGGGCAGGATTGGTCAATGCATTGGTTTCACCTTCTCCCAGTACGTAATTAATATCATATTTTGCCGCCTCAAACTTCGCATGCAATGTTACATTACCTGTTTGAGTCGCTGATATTCCACTGAACGGAGTATTAAAGGTACCTTCAGTAAACCATCCATGGAATGTAT
The DNA here is from genome assembly GCA_022767895.1 of Eubacterium sp. GTDB lineage: Bacteria > Bacillota > Clostridia > Lachnospirales > Lachnospiraceae > Eubacterium_F. The sequence continues at coordinate 1,259 of JALENH010000200.1, read as the reverse complement.
AACCAACTTTATTGGGATCCGATAGACTATCGGCAGCAATCGTATCTCCATAGGTGTAACTTGTTGGATTCCCTGCCCCATTCGTTCCTTCATACAGTTCATAGGCGATATTATAAGTATTTTTCTCAAATCTCGCATACAAGGTTACATCACCAGTCTGATCTGCTGATACACTTGTTACTTTCGTTGCAAAGGTAGATTCCTTGTACCAACCCTTGAATGTATGGCCCTCTTTTTCGGCATCCGCAAAGCTTGCCACACCAGTTCCATAGGTATACGTACTTGGATTCCCTGTTCCATTGGTTCCTCCGTCCAGATCGTAGGTGATATTATAGCTTGCCAACTCAAACTTCGCATACAACTTTACATCACCGGTCTGGGTTGCTGGTATACTTGTTACTTTCGTTGCAAAGGTAGATTCTTTGTACCAACCCTTAAATGTATATCCCGTCTTACTGGCATCCTTCAGATTTGGCACACCAGTTCCATAGGTATACGTAATTGGATTCCCTGCCCCATTCGTTCCTCCATCCAAATCATAGCTGATATTATACGACTTCGGCGTAAACTTCCCGTATAAATTAATATCACCTGTCCAGCTTTTGCTGGATTCACTGTCCTCTTTCGTACCAGTACAACCTGCATTTGTGTACCAGCCGTCAAAGCTATAACCTGTTCGAGTGGGTTCACTAAATGATGACAGGCCTTCTCCCTCTCGATAGGTGGCCGGATTTCCTGTATCATTATTCTCCATTCCATCAACATAATATTTAATGTTCTTTTGTACATATTGAACCGGCGTCAATTTTAACATTGCCACCTGAGCTCCAGTTTTTGCGACCGCCTCAATTTTCCAACATTTGAAATTATCTATATTGAATTCTCGTTTACCCTCTGGCATATCACAATAGTCAAGAACAGTATACAAATCTCCAGAATACGTAAGCTGATCTTTTTGCATTTCAGTTGAACCATCCGATTGATAATATATTACATAAGGACAAGGTTCCAGTAAATATTGCCCGTCTCCACTTTGCCTAAACTGATCATCCGCATAAAGTTCATTGCCAGATGCAAGAGCCTTCGTCTCGACATCCGACAACACTCTCGCCTCCACTGTAATCGGCGTACACGGCAGCATCAGCACAAGAGCCATTAAAAAAGCCCAAAAGCGTATTTTCCTTTTCTTAATATTACTGTTCATATATCTATTTCCTCCTTACAATTCATTTCTTACTATATATTTCAAATGGCGATAG
>JALENH010000093.1 GCA_022767895.1 Eubacterium sp. | reverse complement strand
CTGGCGGAATTGCAGAAGGAACTGGCCGAGCTGCGGGAGGATTTTGCCGGACAAAAAGCTCGCTGGGATAACGAAAAATCAGCGGTTGACCGGGTGCATGATCTGAAATCCCAGATTGAAGATACCAACAATCAGATTGAAATGGCAAAACACAGTTATGATTTGGAAAAAGTTTCGGAACTGCAGTATGGACAGCTGCCTCATTTGCAGCAGCAGCTTCAACAGGCAGAGGAGGCCATGCAGAATGGTGACAAACGGATGGTGCACGAAAGTGTGACGGATGAGGAAATCGCCCGCATTATTTCCCGCTGGACCGGTATTCCGGTGGCGAAGCTGACGGAATCCGAGAGAAACAAAACACTGCATCTGGATGGCGAACTGCATAAGAGAGTGGTGGGGCAGGATGATGGTGTAACGAAAGTGACAGAGGCGATTATTCGCTCCAAAGCAGGGATTAAAGACCCCAGCAAACCCATTGGTTCTTTTCTCTTTCTGGGACCAACCGGGGTGGGCAAGACAGAACTTGCCAAGAGTCTCGCGGAGTGTCTGTTTGACAATGAATCCAATATGGTCCGCATTGATATGAGTGAATATATGGAGAAATATTCCGTGTCCCGTCTGATTGGAGCGCCTCCCGGATATGTCGGTTACGAAGAGGGCGGGCAACTGACGGAGGCGGTACGACGCCAGCCTTATTCTGTTGTGCTTTTCGACGAGATTGAGAAGGCACACCCCGACGTGTTCAATGTGCTTTTGCAGGTTCTGGACGATGGGCGTGTTACCGATTCCCAGGGACGTACGGTGGATTTTAAAAATACAATTCTTATTATGACGTCCAATCTGGGAGCGGAGTATCTGTTGGATGGCATTGACGAGCAGGGGAATATCGCTCCGGAGAGTGAAGAGATGGTAATGTCTGAACTCCGTAACAGTTTCCGGCCGGAATTTTTGAATCGTCTGGATGAAATAATTATGTTTAAGCCATTGACAAAGGAAAATATCCGCGGCATTACTAATCTTCTTTTGCAGGATATCAATGAGCGGATTGAAGGAAAGGAAATCGCTCTGAAAATGACGGATGCAGCCATGGATTTTATTACAGATTCGGCGTACGACCCGGCGTATGGTGCCAGACCTTTGAAACGTTATCTGCAGAAAAATGTGGAGACTCTGCTGGCTAAAAAAATACTGGCCGACGAGGTTTCTGTGGGAGATGTGCTCACTCTGGATGTATCGGGCAATCAGCTTATCATAAAGAATGAGAGCGATCTCCACAGACAAATTTCTGACAAGAAAATTTCTTAAAAGTGTCAAATTTTTTTGGAATATTTGACAAATTCTTTCGGTATTCTCTTAATAGATGGAAGCCACAAAAAGGTGAAGACAATCTTCACCTTTTTTGGCAAAGGCGGAAAGGAGAATGCTTCGTGGATTGGGTCAGAATGTGGAAAAACTATTTCTATAATAGGAAGATGGAAGTCCGGGATGGGAGCCGGTTATACCATATGGCTGTAAAGCGTGAGAGGAAAGAAGGCGTAGAAAGTTTTGCAGGAATAGAGACCAGCATTCCGGAATTGAGAAGTCAGGCAGATAAATCGCGTGTGCAGGAGCGTGGATTTGAACGGGCTTTAAAATCAGGGAAATATACCGAGGACCATATCCTGGCTGTGGTGAACCCATATTGTCAGGCCCCGTTGACAGCGATGATTCTTTTTAGCTCGGAGACGCCATGTCGCGTCAGAGCCTATCTGGAGGATGGTACGGTGTACTCCCATCAGACGGAATGTGAAAGGGAGCACAGAATTCCCGTTTTCGGATTGCATGCCGGCAGAAAAAATGTGGTGACGGTGCAAATTCTGGATAATGCGGACGAGGTGGTGAAAGTACGCAAACTGTATTTGTTTACTGAAAAACTGCCGAAAATGCTTTCTAATATGATTCAGGTCAGAAAGCATACGAAGGATAGCGTCAGTCCCCTCACATTTGTCTATGGTGGGGATGCGAAGTATCCCTATGCATTTGACGAAAAAGGGGAAATCCGGTATTATCTGAACCGCAATCCGAAAGCATATGGTTTGTTCCCCATATCCCAAGGACGTTTTTTGTTTCTTGTGAAAAGATTTTCCGCTCCCTCCTTTGCCAATCCCCATTCGGTTCTCTGCCAGGAGATGGATTTCTTTGGCCGCGTCATACGGGAATACTATGTGCCGGAGGGGGTTCATCACGACGGCTGCGAGATGGAGCCG
>JALENH010000065.1 GCA_022767895.1 Eubacterium sp. | reverse complement strand
CCACAAATGAGATACGTGACGGGTTCCCGACGGAACCGGTCCATGGCCCGAAGCATGACTTCGTTGTTTTTCCCTTCTGTCAGCTCACCGACGCTGACTACAACCTTGTTCTCCGCAGGGATTCCAAACTCTGCCCGCATGTCATAATCCGGATTCACCGGTGGCATCGGTTTCATCCCGACTCCCGGCACATATTCTACTTTCCCACGCACCGGAAAGTTCTGTGCTCTCCTATAATCCTCTTCATTAATTACCACAAGCCGGTCGGTATAACGTGCACAATGTCTCTCTGCCAAATAGTATTTCCAATTTCCCAAAGGAGCCCCGGAATAGAAATGAAACCCATGAGCCGTATACACCACCGGCACATGGCGTCCGGTCATCTTTTCTACCTTTTTTGCCGCCTTCCGCGCCAGAACACCACTCATCGGCATATGACAGTGAATGAGGTCAAACTTCTCCTCCAGCATCAGTTTCGTCAACGCCTTGTAACATACCCTCACATCACGGGAAAATGGTGATCTTCCAAAGGGAATGTGATGCCTGCGGATACCGGTTCCCATCAGTCTGGAGTTGTCCTTGCCATACACAACAACGTCAAAATTCGCCGCATAATGAATCTCATACCCCATCTCTTTGAGTATCTTTACATTATTCATTTCAAACTGCGGTACAAAACCACTGACTCTCGTCACAATCAAAGCTTTTTTACTCATGATGCAATTCCTCCCTGGATGTGTATTCCTGGATTTTGCGTTCAACATCTTCATTGCTCCCGCTGTGTTCCCGGAGACCTGTTGTCTGGTTTTCCTGAATTCCCTCCGTCGAATCTTTTTTCAAAACTGTCTTTACTGTCATCAAAATCAGTTTCAAATCCGTCCACAGGGAATAATTTTCAATATAAAATAAGTCAAGTTTCAGCTTGTCATAAGGTACGGTATTGTACTTTCCATAAATCTGGGCAAACCCTGTTACCCCCGCCTTTACTCTGGTGCGGAAGGTAAATTCCGGCATTTCCTCCTGATACTCTGCAATGATTTCCGGGCGTTCCGGTCGCGGACCCACTAACGACATATCCCCTTTCAGCACGTTGAAAAGCTGCGGCAATTCATCCATCCGCGTCGCACGGATGACTTTTCCTACCGGTGTAATGCGGTCATCGTGCTCCTTCGCCAACACCGCCTCGCCATCTCGTTCGGCACCTACCACCATACTACGGAACTTGAGAATCTGAAATTCTTTATTGTCCTTGGTGCAACGCACCTGTTTATAGAGCACCGGCCCACCATCGCAGATTTTAATGGCAATGGCAACCAGCAGCATAAACGGGGATGCCAGTAACGTCATAGGTATGGTAATGAGCAAATCCATAAACCGTTTCCAGAACCGTTGGTCAAAACTGAGGGAATATCCCTTGGAAAGCAAAAATGGGGTGTCAAAGACATGAATCTTGTCTCCACCCATCAGAATAATATCCGATATTTTCGGCATAACATAGGCGCGTATTCCGTTGCCATAACAGAACTTGAGAATTTCATTCCGTGTTTCTGCCGCAATATCGCCAATCAGCACTGCCTGATAATCCTTCACCGTCTCGGCAATCCGCTCCAGCCCGGCATGGGCGTCGATGGCTCCGTAAATCGCATATTTGTCCCGACGGGTCTCTATTTTATCCACCAGTTCTGAGGCCGGCCTGTCTCCATAAATCAAGAGAATTTTCCAAGGCTGAAAAATCCGGTTATAAACAAGAGTGGTAAAAATGGTCCAGATGAGCGCAATAAAACAGTCTATCAGCTGCATCAAAAACATATAGCCCGGATTTACCAGACCGAATGCTAGCAGACAGATGACAATATACATGACGAAATTAGCCAGAAAAGTGGCCAGAAACTGGGACAACACAACTTCTACGCGGCGCAGCTGCCCAATTCGGAGTGCCCCGTACATGGTGGAAAAGAAATATACCAGAATGGCATAAAGACCCACCAATGCCCAGTTACCTTTGCGATAAAAGTGAAAGAAATACATAGTATTCCAGTATACCCGATACCAAAAAAAAGCAAAGACAGTTGCCATCAATGCCACGCTGATCAGAGAAAACACAAACAGTATGGTCTTCTTATACGGATCAAAGTTTTTATTCATGTCAGACCGTCCTCCCTTGTATAGTCTTACTGCATAGATAATGTGATTTTACCATAGAATGAATCTTATTGTCAACGAGGGGGGAGGTTGGTTTGTGTCAAGTGTTCGTTGGCTTTTTTTCAGTTTCCGTAATTCACGAAGAAAAGTTTGCATCTCGTGCGCCGCTTTCGCTGACAAACGCGCAAAGGTATCGATATGCAAAAAACGCATATCTGATACCTGCGTGTTTGTACGCACTCGCTACAAATCTTTTCTTCGTAAATTACTGGATAGCTGAAAAAACTGGAACGAGTAGCTGACACAACCAGCCCCGGAATCTAGTTTGATCACAAAACAGGTGCTGGAAAACTACAATAAAGAGCTGGTTTGTTGTCAATTATTCGTTGTTACTTAGCAAACTGCCAGGATGCTACGTGATAGCCTTTTCCACGGAACACGAAAAATACTTTGTGTTTACCGGTTATTTTTGATGACAGCGCGGTGCTCAGTTCCTGATAAGTGGTGTCTCCACCGGTATGAGACAGAGCAACCTCGCCAACCTTTGTACCACCTTTTTCCGTACTGGCAGCATCCAGGTAAATTTCAATTTTTCCTTCTGCCGTGGCAGATGCTACACTCATTTTCAACGAGGAGGCTCCCTCATCGCCAAAGTCCACGGAATCCATCCCAAGCCAGTCTCCCGTATGAATGGAATCCAGCACCATGGCCTTCTGTGACTCTGAGTATACGGTCTTCAAGCCACCATTCCATGCCATGGTCGTGGCATTGGTTTTCTCATATGGTGTGATGGATGCCACCGGGTCCACCCCTTCATAAGTAGCTGTTGCGCTCAGGCTTCCATCCTCGCCAATGTTCAACTTATCAATATGCATACAGCGGTAGTTGGCACCGGAATTTCCCTTGGCAAGCACCGCATCCGCATATGCCTTTTCCTGCAAAATGACCGTATGGTAAATCATATACCATTCTCCCTTAAACTGAACCATTTTGTGGTGGTTGTTGTAATAGGTACCGAATACCGAACCCGGATTGGCAAATACTTTTGCCGGTTTTGTCCAGTCAAAACCTGTCATTGGGCGGTCACTGGTATAGTAGGCAATATTGGCTGATGAGAAATAACCGTAATCGGAAGGAACACTCCAGTTCGTGCAATAGGAATAGTAGTATTTTCCGTTTATCTTGTTGATTTCACTGTCTTCAAAAAGCCAGGCCGGCTGCAACTGTACCGGATCACCGTCCAGACTAATCATGTCTGCACCAAGTTTTACAACACGGGTTGATTTCGGACTGGAAGAGCCTTCTTCGCCAGCTGTTTTTCCACCGCCAAAATATAAATATCCGGTTCCATCATCATCCACCAGAACTGACGGATCAAACAGCCACGGCACCTCAGTCCGGGAACAGTTCGGCGTATTCTCATTAATCAACGCCTTGCCAATCGGATCTTCCCATGGTCCTGTGGGTGATTTGGAACGAAGCACTGCAATACCGGCAGAGCCATTGGCAAAATAGAGATAGAAATAATCTCCTTTTTTGCAAATGGTCGGAGCCCAGGAATGATCAACCCACGAAGCTGCTGCTTTCGTGTCAATCGCACCTTCGTCACGCCAGTTCACCAAATCAGACGAAGATATGCAATAAATCTCTGATGTGTTATATCCATTTTCCTTAATTCTACCCTTGATATCACTTTCCATTTTATCCGCTGTTCCATAGACGTAAAGTCTACCGTCCACCTCAATTGCTGCAGGGTCTGCCATAAATGCCTGTGTAATCATCGGATTGTTCATCAGCTTACCGTCTTTTTCACTGAAACTTTCCGTCAGCTTCAGATTGGCTGTATCTGCCGCCTGCTCCTCTGCCGGCTCATACGGATCCATCACCGGAATTACCGTCAGCTCATTGGTGAAGCGTACCCGGATAGACTGAATTACCATTTTCTGAATATCTGTCGTGCGTCCCTCTATTCGGAAACAATCTGCCTCTTTCTTGGCAGTGACCTGGAAAGAAAGTGAGTTTTCTCCCTCGGCAAAATCCTGGTCAGAAGCCGCATTATATCGGTCTGAAAGCACGGTTCCATTTTTATCAGACAGCCAGCATCGGAACCCATCGGTACCTGTTATATTGGCCTTTATCTCCACAGCCAATACCTGTCCTTTCGCAAGTGCACTGTCCAGCGGGAAGGTCACGCCGGTAATTCCGGATAATGTCAGGGTCTTCTTCGCTGCATCATATGTTCCTGTCTGGTCAAGCCGGGAGGCCAGATCATATTCCTGCCATTCGTAGGCAGTCCACGGAACCTTCGGCGTGACTGTCGGTGTCACCGCCGGCGTTGGCGAATTCTGCTTTCCTGCCGGTGTCGGTGTTGATGTTACCGTTGGTTTGGTGGTAACTTTCTTTGCCTTAACGGTTACCTTCACCTTGCCTACAGTACGGCTTTTTTTCGGTTTCTTCTTCGTCACTTCTTTGACAGTAATCACAGCTTTTCCAGCTTTTTTTGCCGTTACAGAACCTTTTTTGCTCACTTTGGCAATTTTTGTTCTACTGGATTTGAATGTATACGTTTTTCCTTTTTTCTTGTTCTTTACACTGATTTTTTTCGTCTGTCCCACAGTCAGTGTCAATGTTTTCTTCGCAAGTTTTGCCTTCTTTGCGGCAGACACCTGTCCTGTCGGCATCATTCCTGCCGCCAACCCAAAGGCAAGAAGTACCGCCCCAAGGCGTCTCCCGTTTTGT
>JALENH010000060.1 GCA_022767895.1 Eubacterium sp. | reverse complement strand
TGATGCAATTGCAGAATTTCTTGAAAAGCACTGGCAGTGGATTGAGGAAAACCGGGTCGAACAAAAGGAACCGGAATATGTTACAGGAGAAGTGCATGATTTGTGGGGAGCTTCTTATGAACTTTTGGTAGAGCGGTCGTTGAAACGAGCTTTGACAGAGGTGAGAGGGGAACAGATTTATATGAGGGTGCCTGCTAAATCTACAGAAGTAGAACGGCGAAAACAAATGGATTCTTTCTATAAAGAAGAACTGCAGAGACGACTGCCGGAGATTGCTTCCCATTATGAAAAAATTGTTGGGAAAAAGGCTGCTGAATGGCGGTTTCGTCGGATGAAGAGTCGTTGGGGGAGTTGTCAGATTCAGAAAAGAAGAATCTGCCTGAATCTGCAGCTGGCAGAAAAACCGGTAGAATGTCTGGAATATGTCGTGGTACATGAGTTGACGCATTTGCATGAGCCGTCTCATAACCAAAGATTCTGGTCTCTTGTGGACCAGTTTTACCCCGACTGGAAAAAGCAAAAAAAGAAATTAAATGCAAGGTGACTGTTCATTTATGTAAAAGTGTGATAGAATGATTGTATTGTTGTAAAATATTATTGTAGTTTAAGAGAGGATAGATGTATATGGCAAAGACGAATGATATTCTTTTTCTGCAACAGTATGTGGAAGCGTCTATGCGGAATGAGAAGAAAGAAAGACCGATACTGAAGACGGAGCAGGCAGTGAAACTGCTGGATCAGATTGATAAAGCATTGCAATATCAGAGAATGGCTGTCAGGGAAGCCAAAGAGATTATGAGCATCTCCAGTAAAATTTCAGGTTTTGATGTGGATATGTCGCATATGGCAAATTATCTTGCGGATTTCACAGGAAAGCTGGCAGATCTTTCCCAGTCCAATCTGTCGGTGGTGGAGGAGACAACCTCTACGATGACCCAGGTGATGGAAAATGTTGGATACACTTCCGGCCGCTTAAAAAAGTTGTCGGAAGAAAGTGCGGTTCTGACTGAGAAAAATAACGATGGCCGCCGGCTTTTACAAGAGGTAGAGGAACTGAAAGAAGGAGTCGTGAAAGATACCACACAGATGAATGAAGAGATTCTGAGTCTGGTTGGATTGGTGCAGGAAATTGAGGGCATTGTGGAGAGTGTCCAGGGGATTGCATCCCAGACCAATCTTCTGGCTCTGAATGCCTCCATTGAGGCGGCGAGAGCCGGGGAGCAGGGCAAAGGGTTTGCTGTGGTGGCTACAGAAGTTGGGAAACTGGCAGAGAATACCCAGCAGGAGCTTAATTCCATGAAAGATTTTGTGGCGAAAATTTATAAGGCTTCTAAAACCGGACAGGAAAGTACGGAACGTACTGTTGAGTCTACGCAGCAGATGAGTGGAAAGATTGATGCTGTATTCAGTACCGTGGGCGAAAATATTGATATGCTGCAAAAGGTGGCAGAGGATGTAGCGGCAATCAATGATTATATGCAGATGATACAGATTGCCACAGAAGAGGTTAATGCGGCTATGGAGCAGTGTAGCCGGGATGCCGAGGAGGTTACGGACCTGACTGTGACCGTCAGTGAAATGGCAGAAGAGAGTCGTACAATTTCCGAGGAAATGCAGCAGATTGATGCGATGATTACGGGAAGTACCAATCATTTGTATGAGGGATTGAACATGGGAATTACCATGCTGACCAATAACGAATTGATTGAAGTTCTCCAGGAAGCACGTAAGGCACATCAGGACTGGGCAGTCAAAGTGAGTCAAATGAAAGACAAAATGAAAGTAGCCCCCCTGCAGTTGGATGCGAATAAATGTGCTTTCGGACATTTCTATAATGCCATTACTATGCGTCATCCCAAACTGGCAGCAATTTGGAATGAGCTCAGTGCCTTGCATCAGAAGTATCATTCTCTGGGACGCCGGGTGATGGATGCTATTGAGCAGGGAGATGCGGCAGGGGCAGAGCAGAACTCTCAGGAGGCAGTGAAACTGTCTGGTGAAATTTTGGGAATGCTGGATCAGATGATTGCTCTTGTTGAGGCAATGACAAAACAAGGAGAAGCTGTATTCTGATTTCTGGCTTCTGCTATGCTTGACAACCAAACTAAAGTTGTTATAATGAATATATCCTATCAAAATAATATGAAAAGGAGTGCGAAACATGGACTCATTAATATATTTGGACAATGCTGCGACCACCGCAGTGAAACCAGAAGTGTTTGAGGTGATGAAGCCTTATTTTACGGAAATATATAGTAATCCTTCCAGCGTATACAGCTTTGCCGGACAGGCAAAAAAGGCAGTGGATGATGCCAGAGAGCAGATTGCCGGTGTTTTGAACGCAAAAGCACCATCGGAGATTTATTTTACCGGTGGCGGCAGTGAAGCGGATAACTGGGCGATCAAGATGACGGCAGAGGCTTGTAAAGACAAGGGCCGCCATATTATCACGACAAAGATTGAACATCATGCTGTCCTTCATACGGTTGACTGGCTGGAAAAAAACGGATATGAAGTGACGTATCTGGATGTGGACAGCGATGGACTGATTTCGTTGGAGGAACTGGAGAAAGCCATCCGACCGGATACGATTTTGATTTCCATTATGTTTGCCAACAATGAGATTGGGACGATTGAACCCGTGAAAGAGATTGGTGCTATTGCGAAAAAACATGGTATACTGTTTCACACAGATGCGGTTCAGGCCTTTGGCCATGTGCCGATTGATGTGCAGGATATGAATATCGATATGCTCAGTGCCAGCGGACATAAGTTCCATGGCCCCAAAGGAATTGGTTTTCTATATCTACGTAATGGACTGAAATTGGGACCGTTGATTCATGGTGGTGCCCAGGAAAGAGCCCGTCGTGCCGGTACCCACAATGTGCCCGGTATTGTAGGAATGGGCGAGGCAGCCCGTCTGGCTGTACAGGATATGGAAGTGAATGCGAAAAAGCAAATCGAGATTCGTGATTATCTGATTGAGCGCATTGAAAAGGAAATTCCTTATGTGCGGGTGAATGGACATCGGGAGAAGAGACTTCCCAATAATGTGAATGTGTGTTTTCGTTTTATTGAAGGAGAATCTCTTTTGATTATGCTGGATCAGAAGGGGATTTGTGCATCCAGTGGTTCTGCCTGCACGTCAGGTTCTCTGGACCCGTCCCATGTGCTTTTGGCGATTGGCCTTCCTCATGAGATTGCCCATGGCTCCCTCCGACTTACGTTATCGGAGGAGACGACAAGGGAAGATGCCGATTATGTTGTGGACAACCTGAAAGCAATTGTGGAGAGACTGCGTAGCATGTCTCCTCTCTATGATGATTTTGTAAAGAAAGAAAGTGAGGGTAAATAATGTACAGCGAAAAAGTTATGGATCATTTCTCGAATCCGAGAAATGTTGGTGAGATAGAAGATGCCAGTGGTGTTGGTACAGTGGGAAATGCGAAATGTGGCGATATTATGCGCATGTATCTGGATATTGATGAGGATACAAAGATTATTAAGGACTGCAAATTCAAAACCTTTGGATGTGGTGCAGCTGTGGCAACAAGCAGTATGGCCACGGAACTGGTGAAAGGAAAGACCATTTATGAGGCCCTGAAGGTGACGAACAAAGCGGTGATGGAAGCACTGGATGGTCTTCCTCCTGTGAAGGTACACTGTTCGCTTCTGGCAGAAGAAGCCATTCATGCGGCTCTGTGGGATTATGCAGAGAAACATGATATCAAAATTGAAGGATTGGAAAAACCAAAGGCAGATATTAATGATGAAGAATAAGAAAACAGTAGTGGTAGGCATGTCCGGTGGGGTAGATTCCTCTGTGGCAGCCTACCTTTTAAAACAGCAGGGATATGATGTGATCGGAGTGACGATGCAGATCTGGCAGGAGGAAGATGCCTGTACTGTGGAAGAACAGGGAGGCTGCTGCGGATTAAGCGCCGTGGAGGATGCCAGGCGGGTGGCCGGTCAGATTGGGATTCCCTATTATGTGATGAATTTTCGCAGAGAATTTCAGGAAAATGTAATTGACTATTTTGTCAGGGAATACCGTCAGGGGAGAACGCCCAATCCATGCATTGCCTGCAACCGTTATGTGAAGTGGGAATCTCTTTTGCAGAAAAGTCTGGCCATCGGAGCCGATTTTATTGCTACAGGACATTATGCCAAAATTGTTCGGCTGGAAAATGGCAGATATACACTGATTCGTTCCGATGCCAAAGGCAAGGATCAGACGTATGCCCTTTACAATCTGACCCAGAACCAGCTGGCACATACACTGTTTCCGGTGGGCGAGTTTGAGAAGCCACGAATCCGGGAAATTGCGGAGGAAGCCGGATTACAGGTGGCACATAAGCCGGACAGTCAGGAAATTTGTTTTGTGCCGGACAATGATTATGCAGGTTTTATTGAAAGGGAGACAGGTAAGGTAGAGCGTCCGGGAAATTTTGTGACAGCGTCTGGGGAAATACTGGGAGAGCATAAGGGAATCGGACACTATACCATTGGTCAGAGAAAAGGTCTGGGTATTGCATTTGGAGAGCCTATGTTTGTCATTGAAATTCGCCCGGAGACAAACGAGGTCGTGCTGGGAAAAGGGGAAGAGGTATTTACCGATTATTTGTCTGCTGATATGGTGAATTATATGGCAGTGGACCATTTTGAGAAAGGTCAGGAAGTGACAGCAAGAATCCGTTATAATCATGAGGGAGCACAAGCTGTTATCGATGAAGTAGGGGAGGACCGGTTCTCTTTGAGGTTTAAAGAACCCGTTCGGGCCGTGACACCGGGCCAGGCTGTCGTGTTGTATGATGGCGATTATGTCCTTGGCGGCGGAACAATCTGCTAGAACCATCCGCCGTCCATGGTCAGAATCTGTCCGGTCATGTAGACAGGAGCTTTGGCGAGCAGGCAGGCGAGCTCAGCCACCTCTTCCGGAGTCCCCATCCGTCCGGCAGGAATTTCTTCACAGATGGCATTGATTTCCTCTTGGGAGAAACAATGATTCATAGGGGTGTCAATCATTCCGCAGGCGAGAGCGTTGACGGCAATACCGCTGGGGGCCAGCTCTTTAGCAAGTGCTTTTGTGAACGCATTGAGTCCTCCTTTTGCGGCTGAGTATGCCACTTCACAGGAGGCGCCCACATTACCCCACACAGAGGAGATGTTTAGAATCCGTCCGCTTTTTTGGTGAACCATGGAAGGGATTACGGAACGACAGCAGTAGAATGCGGAGGAAAGGTTTGTGTTTACGACTTTTTGCCATTCACTATCAGTCATGTCGCTTAACAATCCGATATGTGAAATGCCGGCACAATTAACAAGTATATCCACATGACCCAGCAGGTGAGCAGCTTATTTGATTCAGTCGTCAGCGGTGACAGCATTACTCAGATCACCGCACAATGTTTGCAGAGTGGTCTTTTTTTGCATTGCCTCATCCTGACAAAGATGTAACGTTTCTTCCAAACTTGCCTTGGATTCATTCCCCGTGAGAACGATTGAATAGCCGGCTTTGGCAAGCTGCGCGGCGATGGCACCGCCTATGCTTCCGGAAGCCCCTGTTACGATTGCGGTCTGAATCATATTTACCTCCATTTCCAATATACCGTGAACGGTAACACTTATATCATACCATAAATAGGAAAAAAGTTGTACATTTTTCATATATCTGTTATAATAACAAATACTTATGTGTACATGAATGGATTTCCGCGGGAGGAGAAGGAATGAAAAACCGAAGTATTGCACAGATTATTTTTATCAATTTTTTCAAAACTATTGGAATTATTTTGCTGCTTCTCGGTGTTGGTGTGCTTAGTTACTATCTTACTATGCTTTTTTTGAAACAGACGCAGCGTGTGGAGCGAAGCACACAGTATGAGCATGTGATTGATGTCAACCCGGGAAGTATGGAATCCAGTAATCTGATTTATAGTTATGACAAGAAAAGTGGAAAGATAGAGGCTATGGTACTGGAATTGTTTGATGCTGGTACGAAGAACATGACCTATGTTACGATTCCTGCCAATACACAGATTTCGATTTCCGGTAAAACCTATGGCGAACTTCTGGAAAAAAGTTCAATGCTGCCCCAGGTTGTGAAAATGTCTGAGATAAACTCGTATTTTTCGGGGGATGTGGCATACGAGTATGGAATTTTGATTTTGCAGGAGGAATTGAAGGTAGATATTGGATATTTTACGGCCATGTCATCGGATGTTTTTGAGAAATGCTTCGAGAAGGAGAAGGGGAAAAAGCTGATTTATCGTCCAACAAAGGAACTTCTTGATGAGTCATCAAAGTGTAAGACAGAGGATGACATGAAGGATTTTCTGGAATCCAAATGGGACAGTCTGATTTGTGATATTACGTTGTCTCAGAAACAGCATCATGCAAAAGAATTGAAGGATGTGAATCGTGAGCTGATTCGTACATACCGCATACACGGTAAAGCGTCGGGGGATGCATTTAAGCTGGACAAGGAAAAGGCCAAGAAATTTATTGAGAAAGTCTGGGAGAAGAAGACTTATCAGATTCCCCAGAAGAAGGCTGGAGAGGAGACGAATTCTTCCTCGGAAAAGACTGGTTCTATATGGGTCTACAATGGTAGTAGGATTACGGGACTTGCTGCGGAGTATCAGAAGAAACTGGAAGCAGATGGTTTTGAGGTGAAAGGCGTGGGCAATGCCACCGGTGGGGTTCGTACGGATACAACGATTTATGTAAAAAAGAAGTCTGCAGCAAATGTTTTGAAAAAGTATTTCAAAGACCCCTCCGTAGAGGTGGTGGAAAATCTCAGCAGTGGTGCGTCGATTGAGATCGTGCTTGGAACAGAGGACAGACTGCAATCGTAGGAAGATGTTTGTGGAAAGAGGAAATGAGGTGACTGGAAGATGGGAACCAAAGTGAATATTATGGATCTGGAAGTGGATCTGTTGACCCAGGAAACTCTCCAGGATGAAATACTGAATTTTCTCGACAATGATTTGTTGAATGTTGTGCATATGATTTCTCTTGATTATATGGATGCTTTTGATCAGAATGAACTGGTCAAAAATGTTTTGGGACAGGCTGATTTGGTACTTCCGGGGGAAAAGGCAATTTTGACAAGACATCATGTAGATGTGCTTGAGACTGGAGGCATGGTGGTGGATTATCATGGTATTTCGGGGCTGCTGGAGCCGCTTCGGCAGCTGGAGAAAACCATTTATCTTGTACTGCGCAATGCCAAAGAGGCAAAAACGGTTTATCGGTATCTTTCGAAATATTTTGAAAAAGAAAGGATTGTCGGGGTTTATGCTGCTGACGGAGAAGTGACAGAAGAGACGCTTATCAACGATATCAATACCAAACTGCCGGATATCATATTGTTATCCATGGACAGTACAAGTCAGGAAGAATGGTTGGAGAACAACCGGGCTAAGGTGAATGCCAAACTCTGCTTTGCGGTGGGCAGTGTTATGCCACTGGTACTGCGGGAAAATGTCTATGTACCGGTCTGGATGAAACGGCTCCATCTGGGAAGAATTTACCGTTGGATTGTAGGAATTCCATACTCCCATTCTTTTCGCAGACGTATATTTCACAGAAAAATGGACGATTATAATATCAAGAAGAAATTTCGGAGGTAAGATAAGATGTCCATCATATGGAAGAAAGTGATACGTTCCTATGGTATGATTACTATAGGAACTTTTCTTATGGCCCTGGGAACCAGAATGATTTATGAGCCAATGTCTATGGTCACAGGTGGATTTGCCGGTGTGGGTATTATTTTAGAGGCATTGTTTGGTCTACCAGTCTCGATTACTACATTTGCTTTGAATATTCCACTTTTTTTACTGGCGAAAAAATCCCATAGTAAAGAGTACCTCACAAAATCACTGTACGCCATGATGACTTTTTCTGCTGCTCTGGCAATAATTCCTTTGGCTGTAGTGACAGAGGAAGACTATTTGATGGCTGCTCTGCTAGGTGGTGCCCTAAATGGTGTGGGGCTGGGGCTTGTGTTCTCATCCGGTAGTTCGACAGGTGGCACCGATCTTCTTAGCACACTGTTACATCCATTTTTTCCGGTCATGCGTCTAGCCAATATACTGGGAATTGTAGATGGCCTTATTGTGGTGACAGGTATGCTGATTTTTGGGATTCGTACAGCGTTGTATTCTATCGTGGCGGTTTTTGTGACTTCTAAAGTGATGGATGGAGTTACGGCAGGAATGCGGTATGCCAAAGTCATGTATATCATTTCGGACGAGTCAAAAAGAATTGCAGAGATTATTATGAATCGACTTGACCGCGGTGTGACAGCTCTCCGGGGGAATGGTATGTATTCCGGGCAGGAAAAGCAGATTCTCATGTGTGTAGTCTCCCGAAGGGAGGCTGTTTTTATGGTAAAATATATCAAGGAGTTAGATGAAAGGGCTTTTGTGATTGTTGCAGATGCCAGGGAAGTTCTGGGGGAGGGATTCGGAATGAGTGATTAGTCTTGTAAACGTTCTCTGTGCAATTTTCACAAAACTTTTTAAATTATTTATGAATTTTGGATATGGTGTTTTTTGAAAATATAGTGTATAGTATCACATAGATGTTTGTGACAATACTATATCCTAGGAGGAATTTAAAATGGCAAGTTTATCTTTAAAAAACATCAACAAAGTATATCCAAACGGTTTTCATGCCGTTAAGGACTTTAACTTAGAGATTGAAGACAAAGAGTTCATCATCTTTGTAGGTCCATCCGGATGTGGTAAATCTACTACACTTCGTATGATTGCCGGACTGGAAGAGATTTCCAGCGGTGAGCTTTGGATTGGAGACAAACTGGTGAATGATGTAGAACCAAAGGACAGAGATATTGCGATGGTATTCCAGAACTACGCTCTGTACCCACATATGTCAGTATATGACAATATGGCTTTCGGTCTGAAACTGAGAAAAGTAGCAAAAGACCAGATCGACCGCCTTGTACATGAGGCTGCTAAAATCCTTGATATTGAGCATCTGCTGGATCGTAAGCCGAAGGCTTTGTCCGGTGGTCAGAGACAGCGTGTGGCTATGGGACGTGCTATTGTGCGTGATCCTAAAGTATTCCTGATGGATGAGCCGCTTTCCAACCTGGATGCAAAACTTCGTGTACAGATGCGTATTGAGATTTCCAAGTTGCATCAGAGACTGGAAACTACAATTATCTACGTAACACATGACCAGACAGAGGCGTTGACACTGGGTACAAGAATTGTCGTTATGAAAGATGGTGTTGTACAGCAGGTTGATTCTCCGCTGGATTTGTACATGAAACCTCAGAATCTGTTTGTAGCCGGATTCATTGGTTCTCCACAGATGAACTTTATCGATGCAAAAGTTGTTGAGACAGATGGTGAAGTAAATCTGATGTTTGGTTCCAATTCCGTGAAACTTCCAAATGACAAAGCGAAAAAGTTATTGGATGCCGGATATAAAGATAAGGTTGTTACTTTCGGTATTCGTCCGGAGGATATTAAAGATGAGGAAATGTTTATTAGCAATTCCCCAGATACTACATTAGAGGCAACAGTAAAAGTATACGAGATGCTTGGTGCCGAAGTATTCCTGTATTTCACAGTAGATGGATTTGATATTACTGTACGTGTAAATCCTCGTACGACAGCCCGTCCGGGTGATACCATTAAGATTGCAATGGACGGTTCCAAGATTCACCTCTTCGACAAAGAGACACAGGTAACCATTACAAACTAAGAACCATTTTGTGAGTAAGTACATATAATATATAAAGTACCTTTGGTAGGTGACTGATGTGAAAAAAACAACCTACATTGTATGTATTTGTTTACTTAGTTTGTTGGTATTTTATGAAGTTGAACATAATCAGACGAGCAGTGGGAAATATGTTCCCACTGCTCGATTTGCGTCTCAGGTAAAAGAAGAAAATGAAAAGCAGAATAAGGATACAGATCGGGAGCGGAAAATTGCCTATTTAACTTTTGATGACGGTCCCAGCGATAATACGGTTAAAATTTTGAAGACATTACAGGAGAAAAAAGCAGTGGCTACTTTTTTTCTTATCGGCAACTCCATAACGCCCCAGCGGGAAGCTGTTGTAAAGCAGACGGTGGAGCAGGGAAATGCGGTAGGAGTTCATACTTACTGTCACGAAAAAAATGTGCTGTATTGTAATGCAGAGTGTTTTTTGGAGGATTATAACAAGGCCTCTGCAATAATCGAGAGAGTTACGGGAGAAAGGCCTACACTACACCGTTTTCCATGGGGAAGCAATAATCGTTATGTCAGTTCTTATGTGGATGAACTTCACGAGAAATTGCAGGAAATGGGTATCCACAGTTACGACTGGAATGTTTCGGGGGAAGATTCCGTAGGTGACAACGTGTCAAAAAGCACCATATATAATAATGTGAAAAAGGATTTAAACCGTTATCGGCAACCTATCATTTTGCTCCACGATTCCGCTACGACGGATAATACGGCAACGGTTTTGGGAGAATTAATTGATTATATTCGAAGTCAGGGCTATGAGTTTGATACATTGAACAACCGGGAGGAGTATATGTTCCCGGCCAGTTGGAGAAAGTAAAATGAAGTCAGGCATTTTGCGTTTGCTTTTTTTTATAAACAGGTGTACAATGTAACCGTCTGGGAGATTATTATATAATCTGTAAAGATTAGAGATAATAGAGGAAAGAAATGTTTAGAGCAAGAAAAAGAGAAAATGTGGGATTCAGTACGACACGTATTATCGTACTTGGTTTCCTGGGAGCAATTATAATCGGAACGTTATTATTACTGTTGCCTTTTGCTACGGTGAAGGGTGAGTGTACTACACCGGTAGACGCATTGTTTACCGCTACAACTTCTGTGTGTGTTACGGGATTGGTAACTGTACCGACTTTTTCCCACTGGACACTGTTTGGACAGGTTGTCATTGCCCTGTTGGCTCAAATTGGCGGACTGGGAGTCATTACCTTTACAACTATTTTCTTACTTTTATTGCATAAAAAAATAGGTTTAAAGGAGCGTCTGTTAATACAGGATGCCTACAATTTGGACACAATACAGGGTTTGGTAATTCTGGTAAAGAGAATAATAAGAGGAACTTTGGTTGTAGAAGGTGTAGGGGCACTTTTGTACATGACGGTTTTTGTTCCGGAGTATGGGGCCATTGGCATATGGAAAAGTATATTCAATTCAGTCTCGGCATTTTGCAATGCCGGTATGGATGTTTTAGGAAATAGCAGCCTGGAAAGTTATGTGGGAAATCCTATTGTGAATTTTACAACTATGTTTCTCATTATTCTGGGTGGTATTGGTTTTCCCGTATGGTGGAATGTAATCGAGGTGTTTCGGTATGACCGAAGCGAGTATACCTGTTTGAGGGATTCCATTCATCATTTAAAATTACACAGTAAAGTGGTTCTTGCTGTTACCGCCATATTAATTTTTGGGGGAGCTATTATAATTTTTGCTTTGGAGTATAATAACAGTGCTACTTTGGGAGCATTATCTTTCTGGGAAAAGTGTCAGGCTGCATTATTTCAGTCTGTGACAACAAGAACAGCCGGGTTTGCTACCATATCCCAGTCCGGGCTTCGGACTGCTACGGCCTTTATTTGTTGTCTGTTAATGTTTATCGGAGGTTCCCCTTCCGGTACGGCAGGAGGAATTAAGACAACAACCATTGCTATTTTATTCATGACAGTGATTTCCATTGTCAGAGGACGAAGAGATACGGAGATGTTTGAGCGAAAAGTAAATGACGGAGTGGTAAGACGAGCACTTTCTATTTTTATGGTCAGTCTTTCCGTATTATTATTATCCGTAATTGCTTTGTCAGTGGTACAACCGGGACCCTTTATTGACTGCTTTTATGAAACGGTGTCCGCCATTGCAACAGTTGGTTTGTCCAGAGATTTAACTACGGAACTTAATGTGGCGGGTAAAATTGTTATTA